>NZ_JAWJTF010000086.1:0-42215 GCF_048836525.1 Nostoc sp. CALU 546 | reverse complement strand
ACCAATCCCATCCAAGTCTCGAGATTTATCCATGGGCTTTCTTCTCTGAATTTTATGTTTTAACTGTGCTACTTCTCTTAGTAGCACGCCTTTTTTTAGAAAATATTCCCTATAAAACCTGATATAGCAGGAGGTAAAAGTATTACTATTCCTAGCCTTGGGGTTTTTAAAATGTCCTAACCTATGTGGCTACGGCTATATTAGCTATGGATAATTAAGAATAGTAAACTTAAATAACTATTTTTAATATTTATTGTCAATCTCAATAATGAAAGTAGAACTCTCTAGAGGATGCTAATCTTTTTTAAACAAAAATTCAGAACTTATACGGATATGATTCAGTATGAAAATTCTTAAAATGATATATCAATACTGCTTACATCACGATGAGGACTATGGCAACCCCCTTAAGTCATAAATATTAGCAGAAAACTAAAGTCTGCCAATAAAACTCTATGCTAAATAAATTATTTCATAGCATAGTTTTGCTATCTTCTCATCTTCCTTGCTTTTAATAATCTTGATTTAGACTGCTATATACCAAATGTATTTCCACTTATTCACATATCTGCTGACCACTATATAGCTAGCGTGGGTTTTTTGAGGGTTGGCTTTTTTACAAAAGGAACAAACTATGTCCCATCGGGAACTTATTTCAAATAATCTTGTAAATGAATTTAAAACTTGTACTCAGTTACAATATAATGGCAAATTAAATATTAAGAGTTCAAAGGGCAGCCAATGGACTTTTTACTATCGGCTGGGACGAATAGTTTGGGCAACAGGGGGAACTCATCCCTTTAGACGCTGGCGCAGGCATATAGCTCAAAATTGTCCCCAAATTGATGTTGATAAGTTGCAGTTACGTTTGCAAGACCTATCAATCGATTACTGGGATTATCGCCTTCTAGAAATCTTGTATAAAAAACAGAAAATCCAGCGAGATCAAATCAACACTATTGTCGATAATACGATAGCAGAACTATTATTTGACCTCGCTCTGCAAGGAAACTTTGCATCTATAAGTTGCAATCGCAGCCAAGAAGTTATCTTAGAAACTCCAATGAGTTTCACGAGTGCAGAAATGTCTGTAAAGCACATGCAAGACTCATGGAAAATTTGGTCAGAAGCTGGTTTAGCAAATTTTTCTCCTGACTTAGCACCAATTCTGCGGCGACCAGAGCAACTTGAGCAGATGGTAAGTCCATCTGTTTACAAAAACTTTGTGAATTTAATCAATGGCAAGTTCACTCTGCGAGATTTAGCCATGAAAATGAAGCAGAGTGTATTACCACTGACGCGTTCGTTGCTTCCCTATATCCTGAAAGGAATTATTGAATTGGTAGAAGTACCTGACTTGCCTTTAGGAATTACTGAAGTCAACAATAACTCTACCACCACACAAGGAAAAAAGCGGATTGCTCCATTAGTGGCTTGCGTTGATGATAGCCCTCAAGTATGTAAAATGCTAGAGGATATTCTCACTTCCAATGGATTGAGGTTTGTCAAGATTCAAGATGCTGTACAAGCTCTACCAATTCTCATTCAGGATAAACCAGACTTGATTTTCTTAGATTTGATTATGCCAGTTGCTAGTGGTTACGAAATTTGCACTCAGTTGCGACGAATATCTACCTTTTCCAATACGCCAATAATTATATTAACGGGCAGTGATGGTCTTTTAGATAGAGTTCGTGCCAAAGTAGTTGGCTCTACAGATTTTCTTACCAAACCTGTAGTGGCTGATAAGGTAATGGGTATAGTACGTAAATATTTACCTACACCGACTGTATCCACCGATAATAGTAAATCTAATTTAGAGGTTTGTAATTAGGAACAATTAGAGGCTATTTTTGTTCTGAATCCTTCTGCAAAATTTATAGTTTTTTCCACCTCAGTAAAAAATAACTTATTGAGGCAAAACTATTTTAGATTTACCCCAGTAATCAAGTCAGTGGCTCTGTTAATTATTTTAAAATTTGGATTTTAGATTGATTATCGCACTTAAATTCGCTTGCTTTCAGGTATTTTTAAATTTTTAATATTCAATCCTAAATCCAGAATTTTTTGATACAACTATTTGGTGATTCAAATATATATTAATTTATGTTGATTACGTACTTTTTCTGAGGTTGATACATAAAGATTGAACCAAAATTAGACAAATACAAAATTTTGTATTTATAACAGTCCTATTTGATTTGTGAAATATTGGTTAGGGCAAAGGGGTTAGGGCTAGTCTCTAGTCCCTTCCATGTCTTGTTTAGGAAATCATTTAGGATTTGTATATCTAATTTGTTTACATTTTGATAAAAATTTAACGAGTAATTAGCATGAATACTGTTTTAGTTGTTGAAGATGGCTTAACAGATATGGAAATAATCAGCCGTTACTTACAACAGGCAGGTTATTCTGTGATGAGCGCTACTAGCAGTGAAGAGGCTCAAGATAAAATAGATAAAAATAAGCCAGACCTAATATTTCTCGACGTAATTTTACCGGGTAAAAGTGGCTTTGAAATTTGCAGAGAACTGAAAAACAATCCCAACACTAGCAAAATACCTGTAGTTTTTTGCTCTACCAAAAATAGTGATGTAGATAAAATTTGGGGTAATATGTTAGGCGCTGATGGTTATCTCTCAAAACCAATTGATCGAGACGAGCTAGTGGTAATTTTAAAGCGATTACTTAATTAGCAAATAATGTCATAAATCAATAATCACTAGAAGTTACTATTTCTCAGGTATAACCTATATAAGAACAAACCATAACTGTAAATAGTGGCTAAAGATAAATAATCAAGGACAAAGGATTAATAACTTTGGAAACCAAGGAAAAGTTTTTAAGTTTTAATTTGGGAGTAAGTGATACAGCCGTAATTTCGTTACAACACATCACAGAGGTTTTGCAAGTGCCATTACCTGAAATATGTGCCGTTCCTCAAATGCCTAGTAGCGTTTTGGGTATTTATAACTGGCGTGGTGAAATGCTTTGGTTAGTGGATTTGGAGGCAATGTTAGGTTATCCTCCAATTTCGCAAGGATCAAATTTACTTTCAAGAATGATGGCGATTGTTCTGGAAAACAAGGGTAAATATTTGGGCTTATTGGTGCGACAGCTTATAGATATTGAATGGCTGGATACTAAGGAAATGAAACCCGCAACTGCTGAATTATTTTATCCGAAAATATCACCTTTTTTACAGGGATACTTTATTAATGATTCGGAGGACATGATTTTTAATTTAGATGCCACAACTATTATGCAAGCTCCCATCTGGGGGATTCATAATTGAACATTTGGCAATGGTTAATTAGGTAGAGGATTTTGACAATACTTAATCTTTAATGACCAAATACCAAATCATTTTTAGCTGTCACATATCAAATTATTATCCATCACAAGTTTTGAGGTTAATCAAATGACATTCTTGTATAACAGTAGCCAGGAAAATGAGCATCTAATCTCTGAATTAGAAAATCAGAATGGTAACGCTAATATAGCGAATATTGCTAGCAATGAAATAACTTTATTAAATGCGATCGCTCAGGAATTTAAAACTTGGCGGCGACAGTTGCAAGACATTGCTACTCACATGCGCCAAGCGCCAGACCTTGATACACTACTCAAAATCACTGTAGCGCAAATTAGAGAAAAGATTGGCTGCGATCGCGCCTTAATTTATCAGTTTACTTCGCGTGAATCAGGTAATGTTTTAGCCGAATCGAGAACACTAGGTTGGACACCAACTTTAGGTGAAAATATTCCCGGAATTATTTTTGGCTTATATACCAATCAAGACTATATAGAATCTGTAGTTATTGACGATATCAATCAAATACAACTTACACCTTATCAAAAGCAACTACTAGATAAATTTCAAATTAAAGCTAGTTTGAGTTTGCCGATTTTAGTAGAAGGTAAAGTATGGGGATTACTGTCAGTAAATAATTGCTACTCAATCCGGCAGTGGCAAGAAGTAGAAATTAGTCTACTATCTCAAATTACAACAGAACTGACTTACAAATTGCAGAGCTTTGAATTCCAAAAAGAACAGCAACAGCGGATACTAGCAAAAAAATCGGTAGCTAAAGTCATCGACAAAATTCTGCGAGTCTCAAATGTCGATAAGCTTTTTCAAACAACCACTCAAGAAGTACGTCAATTACTAAAATGCGATCGCGTCGGTGTTTATCGCTTCAAATCTGACTGGAGTGGCGAGTTTGTCGCTGAGTCTGTAGGTAATGGTTGGGTAAAAATGGTAGGCCCTGATTTTTACATGGTCTGGGAAGATAGCCACTTACAAGAAACTCAAGGAGGACGTTATGCCAAGGGTGAAAGTTTTGTGGTCGATGACATTTATCAAACGGGCCATGCTCAATGTCACATTGACATTTTAGAGCAGTATGAAATGAAGGCTTACATCATTGCACCGATATTTTCTGGAGAAAAATTATGGGGTTTGCTAGCAGCTTACCAAAATTCTGGGCCTCGTGATTGGCAACCTTGGGAAGAAACTTTTGTAACTCAAATTGGCCTGCAATTTGGTGTGGCTATCTCACAAGGGGAATATCTCGAACAAGTGCAGATGAAATCTGATCAACTAGCTCAAATAGTTGAACAAGAGAAAGTTTTCACTAAGATAGTCAACCGCATCCGACAATCTTCAGATGTAGAGAGTGTCTTCAAAACAACCACTCAAGAAGTGCGTCAATCACTACAATGCGATCGCGTCGCTGTCTATCGCTTTAACCCTGACTGGGGTGGCGAATTTGTGGCTGAGTCTGTGAGTACTGGTTGGACAAAACTGGTAGGCCCTGATATTAAAACCGTTTTGGATGATACCTACTTGCAAGAAACTAAGGGAGGTCGGTATGTCAGAGGTGAAAACTTTATCGTTAATAATATCTATGAAGTAGGTTTAGCTCCTTGTCATATTGAGATTTTAGAGCAGTTTGAAGCCAAAGCTTACATGATTGTTCCGATATTTTTCGGGGATAAATTGTGGGGATTGCTGGCAGCTTATCAAAATTCTAGCTCCCGTGAATGGCAAAGCTGGGAAGTAAACTTTTTGGTTCAGACTAGCTTGCAATTTAGCCTAGCTAAATCCCAAATAGATTATTTAGAATTAGTCCGGGTGAAATCTGAAAAATTAGCTCAGATAGCGGAACAAGAGAAAGCTGTCACCAAGATCAGTAACCGCATTCGGCAATCTCTAGATGTAGAAGAAATCTTCAAAACCACCACTCAAGAAGTAAGACAATTACTGCGGTGCGATCGCGTCGCTGTCTATCGTTTCAACCCTAACTGGAGTGGGGAATTTGTAGCGGAATCAGCAGGTCATCTTTGGGTAAAACTGGTAGGCCCCGACATCAAAACTGTCTGGGAAGATACCCACTTACAAGAAACTCAGGGAGGTCGATATGTCGAGGGTGAAAACTTTGTTGTAAATGACATCTATCAGGTAGGTCATTCTCCTTGCCACATTGAAATTTTAGAGCAATTTGAAGTCAAAGCTTATGTAATTGTTCCTGTATTTGCTGGGGAACAATTGTGGGGCTTGCTGGCAGCTTATCAAAATTCGGGAACTCGTGATTGGGAAGAATCGGAAGTCACTTTGTTATCACGCATTGGTAGCCAGTTAGGACTGGCATTACAACATACCGAGTATTTGCAACAAGTACAAGCGCAGTCAGCAAAATTAGCAGAAGCAGCAGCACGGGAAAAGGCAGCTAAGGAGTTACTACAACAACGATCTATTCAACTCCTAACAGCCCTTAGACCCGCTCTCAACGGCGACTTAACGGTACGCGCACCAATTACAGAAGACGAGCTAGGCACCATCGCAGATGCTTACAATAATACTCTGCAAGCGCTGCGGCAAATCGTTATTCAGGTACAGGGGGCTGCTCAACAAGTTGCCCAAACTTCTAGTAATAGCGACGCTTCACTGGCTGGACTAACCAATCTGGCGCAACAACAATCTGAGGAAATTACCGCAGCTTTAGGTGACATTCAACAGATGGTAGACTCCACTCAAGCTGTGGTGGCGAACGCAGAGTTAGTGCAACTAGCAGTGCAACAAGCCAATCAAACTGTAGAGTCTGGTGATACTGCGATGAACCTGACTGTAAAAGCAATCCAAGGAATTCGTGAAACCGTTGCTCAAACCAGCAAAAAGATTAAACGCCTCAGCGAATCTTCGCAAAAAATCTCCAAAGTGGTGAATTTGATTGGTAATTTTGCCACACAAACAAACGTACTGGCTCTGAATGCAGCCATTGAAGCCACCCGTGCAGGTGAATATGGCAAAGGCTTTGCAGTTGTAGCTGATGAAGTCCGTTCTTTATCTCGCCAATCAGCAGCAGCAACCATCGAAATAGAAAAATTAGTTCAGGAGATTCAAGCAGAAACCGGGGAAGTTGCAGTAGCAATGGAAACTGGTATTCAGCAGGTAGTGGAAGGTACGAATCTTGTTAGCGACACTCGCCAGAACTTAAATGCGATCGTTTCTGCAACCGCCGAAATTAGTCAGCTAATCGAGCGCATTACCGCCGCAACTCAAAAACAAATGGCGCAATCTGTAACAGTAACTAAATCAATGCAAGATGTAGCAGAAATTGCTAATAAAACCTTTGCTGAATCTCAAGAAATTGCTACTGTGTTCCAAGATTTATCAGGAATGGCGCAAGAGTTGTTAACAACTGCTAGCAAGTTTAAAGTCAAATGAATTTTAGATTTTAGATTTTAGATTTTGGATTATGAATGAGGAGGATTTTAAGCGGAGAACAAAGCAGCTAGCATTGCGAGTAATCCGCTTAGTAGAAGCTCTTCCGCAGAGCCGAACGGCAGATGTAATTGGCAAGCAACTAATCCGTTCAGCAACATCTGTGGGAGTTAACTATCGGTCAGCTTGTCGTGGTAAGTCAACCGCCGATGTCATTGCTAAACTCAGCTTGGTAGAGGAAGAAGCCGATGAAAGTCTTTATTGGATGGAACTTATTGTTGAAGTTGGTTTATTACCACTGGAAAAAGTTAGCAATTTGATGTCAGAAAACACCGAAATTATTGCAATGACAGTTGCATCAATTAAAACTTTACGTAACAAATCCAAAATTTAAAATCCAAAATATGATTACAGATAACGAAATTCGCGAACAAGGATACATCTACTTTCTGGCTGAAGCCCCGGAATTAGTCCAAATTATTGAACAAGAACTATTTAGCTTATCGGAAGGTTATAGCACTGCCAAAATTCACAACTTAATGCGGGCTACTCATACACTTAAAGGTGGTGCTGCTAATGTTGGATTAGAAGTAATTAAGATGATAGCCCATTTTTTAGAAGATGTATTTAAGGCTCTCTATAATCCAAATGTAGTAGTCGATGCTGAATTACAAACACTTTTGTTACAAGCTTATGAATGCCTGAGTATAGCATTAAATACTGAGCTAATCGGCAGTACTGTTAATGATGAAGAATTGCTTCATCGAGCAACTTCCGTCTTTGCACAGTTACAAGAAAAATTGGGTGATGCTTTTGGTGCTGAGTCTCATATTCCCACCTCTGAAGAATTGGGATTTGATATTGTGCAGTCAGTTTTTGAAGTGGGAGTAGAACAACGTCTAAACAGTATTGCTGATGCTGTTAATAATCCACCAAATGATGCCGAATTAATTGAATTTTTAAAATCTCAATCTGAAGTGTTTTTCGGATTGGCAGAATCTCTAAACTTACCTGGTTTAGGAGAAATTTCCCAAACGATTCTGTTGGCTTTGAAAACAAATCCCACCCAGGTGCAGAAAATTGCAGAAATTGCCCTTGCAGATTTACAACAAGCACAAAAATTAGTATTAGATGGCGATCGCACATCTGGTGGAAAACCTTCTCCAGGTTTACTAAAACTCACAATTGTGGAAAATCATGAGTTATTTGAAGAATTGCAAAATAATTCATCTACTGGCAGTTGTTTCACCCATGAAGAACAATTTTACCAGTTTATCACTACATCTGAGCACAATAAAAATGAATCGGTCAATCCAAAAACTGCCAAGTTTTATTTAAAGGTAATTCGCTATATTTTTGGCTGGTTCAATCACCAGATGCAAATACCGGAAGCAGAACTAAGTTTGAATTTACTAGTTCCCACATTAGAAAGAAAAAGTCTAATTAAGTATATCGAAAACTGGCTGAAAAAGTTTCTTGATTTTGTTCAAGATGAAGAAGATAGTCCAAGTCTTTATATTTATAGACGTGGTATGATCTTAATCATTCTATTTGCAGTTGCAAAATTTCAATATTCTCTTAAATCATCTGATACCTATCTCTCAGTAATTAAAATTCTACAAAACCAAATTTATAAATTAGCAAAAGAATATAAAAATTATCCTCCTGTTACTGGCGAAGAGAAAAATTGGCTTGATAGTCCCAGACTACAAACACTCTTAGTTATTAAAGAGATATCTGTATCACCCCAAACAACTGATAACTTCCTAGAAGCAATATGGGGAGAAGAAGCTAGTCAAAATATTGCTGCTGAAATCGTGACTTTCCAAACTGATGATGATTTTTCAGAAAAGCTTGATTCATTAACTGTCAGTGAACAGGTAGTTATCAATGTTTCTGAAACAGCTATTGAAGTCATGCCTGATTTAGCTACACAAATCAACAAAGAAATAGAAGATAAATCACAGTATGTTCAAACTAAAAACTTTCGCCAACCTTCATTTATTCGAGTAGATACAGAGAGACTGCAACACCTTAATTATCTAGCAGGAGAATTGCTGATTTACCAAAAACGGCGTGGATTGCAAGATGAACAAGTCAAAGAAATAATTGAGCAATTAATACAGCAACTCACTAGACACCAAATAACTTTAAATGAATTACGCGATTTACCATTACAAATACAAAATATAAGCTCACAACAAACGCAAAGTTTTGCAGTGGATTTTGACTCTCTAGAAATGGATGTATATACAGAATTTCAGATGACATTGCATGAAGCAATAGAAGAGACATTGCAACTACAAGAAACCACAGAGTCTCTTGACTTGCTGCTGACCCAAGCTGCTCAAATTAGTGACAAACAAGAGAATTTAACTCTTAATATTATAGATAGCTTAGTAGAAGCACGAATGTCGCCTTTGGGCAATATCCTGAATCGCTTCCCCCACATGGTAGATAAGTTGGGGAATGTTCATGCCAAACTTGTAGAATTGAAACTTATTGGTAGTGAAGTACTAGTAGATAAAGCGATCGCAGAAAAGCTGTACGATCCCTTGTTACACTTAGTGCGTAATGCTTTTGACCACGGTATTGAAGCTCCGCAATTTCGTCGAGAGCTTGGTAAACCAGAACAAGGTTTAATCGAAATCTGCGCCTATCATCAGGGTAGCCAAACTGTTATTGAGGTTCGGGATGATGGTCAGGGATTAAATTTAGACAGAATTCGGAGAAAAGCTGCTGAACTTTATCCCATACAAACTCAAGAAAAAACTAGAGCTTATGCTTCTAATCTGCCTGAATCTGAACTTTTAGATTTGATATTTGCGCCTGGGTTTTCTACTGCTAATAAAGTGAGTGATATTTCTGGGCGCGGTATGGGTTTAGATATTGTGCGTACTCAGATGCACGCACTCAACGGCTCAATTTCAGTTCAATCCTTACCCAATCAAGGAACAATATTCATACTCAAAATTCCTTTTTCTATGACTACAGAAAAATTAATGCTAGTTCAAGCCAAAGGTGTTGTTTATGCTCTCCTTTTGGACAGTGTAGAAAAAATATTGATTCCCTCCGATCAACAAATTAAAGAAATTGAAGGGAATAAAGTCTTGCATTTGCACACAGACAATGATGAGACTATGGTCAGCCTTCGTCAGCTTTCAAAGTTGATTGATTATAATGGTTCATTCTTTAATAGTGCTACTTCATACAACACATCAAATACTCAAGATCCAAGTTTAACGAAGAATCCGGTGCTTTTACTACGACGAAATCAGGGAAAAATTGCTTTAGAAGTTGACCAAATAATTGGTGAACAAGAACTGGTAATTAGACCTTTAGGAAATGCGATCGCACCGCCAAAATATATTTATGGTTGTAGTAGTTTAGCCAATGGTAATCTCATCTTAGTGATTGATGCTTCACTGCTGGTAAAGTCTAGCGAGATCCAACAGACAACACTTGATATCAGAGCGCTACCAGTAGCTTCAGCTTCTTCCTCAAATAAAAAAGCCTTGCCGATATCGGGGCAGACTATTTCATCTACACCATTACTTGCTGCATCTACTTCCACAACAATTATAGAAAGCAAACCCAGTTATTCTCAAGAGCCAAATAAATCACCAAAAGTTATTTTAGTAGTAGATGACGCAATTAGTCTCCGCCAAACTCTTTCTCTCACTCTGCAAAAATCTGGCTATCAAGTAATACAAGCTCAAAATGGTGTAGAAGCTCTAGAGAAGTTGCACTTACATCCAGAAATTCAAGTTGTTGTCTCCGATTTAGAGATGCCACGAATGAATGGTTTCGAGTTGTTGAGTAATTTCCGTCAATACCCCAATTTAAGCAAAATACCTGTAGTGATTCTCACTTCTCGTAGCGCTGAAAAACACCGCCAGCTTGCCCAAGAATTGGGTGCAAAAGCTTACTTAACTAAGCCTTATTTAGAGCATGAATTTTTGTCTACAATTAAAAGTTTAATTAATAGCAATACAGATGATTTAAATCATTTGCTCATGGTGACAAATCATTAAAATTAATCTGAATTTTAGTTGAGTGCTATCGGTAAGTTATCTGTGAGAGTTTAAGTTCAGTGATACCACACTGGTGAAAGAAGCATGGTGTAGTTATGTGGTGTCTCAATCCTTGGGACGCGATCGCCTTAATTACCAGGTAGATTATTTGGATCTACACCTAGAGAACGTAAATACTGCGCTAACTGTTCAGTCTTTTGCCGCTCCTGTTCTACCTGTTCTGCATCTGTCAAATAGCGATTTCCTTGCTCGTCATACCAACATAAAAACTCCTGTTGTATCCCAGCAATTACAGCTTGGTTTCGTCCTATACCTAAACCCACCTCTGGCATCAAATAAGGTTCACCTATTTGTAGTTGGTAGTTTCCATCTATCAACTTATACACTTCAAAGGGTTGATGTTGGTCGCGTCGCCAAAATTCAGGGTTATAAATTACGTAGTACAATACACCGAGTTTTCTGTAGATATCTAGCTTCTCGTCATATTCACCGCCTGGGGTATGAGATACCATTTCTAATGTGAATATTGGAACTATCCCATTTTCTTCCCAAACCGCGTAACTTTTGCGTGATTTACCACCCTTTTTCCGTTCTACTCCCAGACTTAAAAAAGCATCTGGGACTACAGGTACTCTAGGATTTACTCCTGTGGTGTGATACAGTCCCATATCTACTCCGAAGTACCAATCCATGCGATTTGCCCAAATGGAGTTAAGTAAAAAGAGTAAAATATTGGGCAAAAAGTTTTGATCTTCGTTATCCACTGGTGTATCGTCTGAACAGGGAAGTTCATCAGTAGTTGGTAACGCATTTTTGAGATCAGGTGAGAGCATAACCGTTGTCTCGCTGGCGTTTAATGCCTTTATTATAAATGAGCGAACAAAAGTTTAACGTTTGGGTGTAGCTTCACCAAACTTAATTAAAAATGCGATCGCAATACTAACAAGCAAAATTAACGTCATACTTAAGGCTGAACCAAATCCCCAATTTTGCGTTGCTCCAAGAAACTGGTTATAAACTAACCGCGCCGCCGTCATACTAGAAGCACCACCGAGTAATTCTGGATCAACAAAATCCCCCAAGCCTGTGATGAATACAAGCATGGAAGCAGCTGCAATTCCCGGCAAAATTTGCGGTACGGTTACTTGGAAAAAAGTTTCTACAGGATTTGCACCTAAATCAGCTGCGGCTTCTAGCAACTGCTTGTCTAACTTTTCGAGAGAAGCATATAAAATCAAAACCATGTAGGGTAACAAGCTGTAACTCATCCCAATCAATACAGCTTGACTCTGATTAAGTAATTGCAAAGTAGGCAAGCCTAAATTGCTGAGTAAACTATTTAATAAACCAGTAGGACGAAGAATTGTAATCCAAGCATAGGAGCGAAGTAAAGAGGAAGTCCACAAAGGCAAGACAAAGCTTAATAACAGCAAATTTCGCCAACGCTGCGGTGCTATCTGAGCAATCCAATAAGCGACTGGGAAGCCCAAAATTAAACAAATTATTGTGGTACCAAAGGCAAAAAATAGCGATCGCCCAATTACTTGCACATAAAGAGAGTCAAATATTCGGATGTAGTTTTTGAATCCGTTGGGATTGACCAAATCTCCCGGTCGGATGTCTGCAACTAAACTTAACTCGAAAATTATCAAAGTTGGCAACACCAACAAAAGCAATAACCAAATGCCAGATGGTGCAAGCAATACTAAGGGTTGGAGCCAATTTCTAATGGGGTGCTGCAATTCTTCTATTTTAGAAATCTCATTTTTTTCCAAATTAATCACTCCTAACTCCTAGTTACTAACTGTTTTAACTGCTAGTTAATTGAGTCCAATAACGATCATAAACTTCTTCAAAATCTCCTACAGGAGTAACACGTTCACAATTTTGTAAAAGTGACTCTGGCGGAAACAAATTAAAATTGTTTTGGATTATTTTTGGCAATTGTTCAAATCCAGCGCTATTAGGTGTAGAAATATTCAGACGTTGAGTGATTTGGGCTGCTATTTCTGGTTGCAAAATCATGTTAATCCAAGCATAAGCTCCATCTTGGTTGGGGGCTGTTTTGGGAATCACAATAGTGTCTGTCCATAATGAAGAACCACTGCGAGGAACCACATATTTGAGTTTAGGGTTTTCTTGAGAGATTTTCACTGCATCTGCTGAATAACACATTGCTAATAGTAAATCTCCTGCCAGAATTTGATTTTGCCAAGCGTCGGTGTCAAAACGTGCGATCGCAGGTTTTAGTTCCTTCAACTTTTCATAAGCTTGTTTGATTTCTTGTTCATTTTTTGAGTTGTAAGAATAACCTAGCATTCTTAACGTCGCACCCATCACCTCTCGAACATCATTGAGCAAGGTCATCCGCTGATTAAGTTGCTCTTGATTTTGCCAAAGGTAATCCCAGTCTTGTGGTGGATTGTTTATTTTTTCGGAATTGTAAAGTAAACCTGTTGTTCCCCAGTTAAAAGGGATACTGTAGCGGTTATTAGGGTCATAACTAGGATTCTGGAACCGGGGAAATAAATTCTCTAGACCGATTAAGCGATCGTGATTTATTTCTGTTAGTAAACCTTTGTCTACCATCTTTTGCACCATATAATCAGATGGGTTGATGATGCTATAAGTGCCACCGCCTCCAGCTTGGAATTTAGCTAGCATGACATCATTGGAATCATATACATCCGCCAGCACTTTTATACCAGTTTGGGTGCTAAAATTTTTCAGTAATTGGTTGTCAGTATATTGGGTCCAGGTAAAGATATAAAGTTGGTCACGCTGACCATTCGTATTAGGATTAGCACGTACTTCAGCCAGCCTCCAGCCACAACCAGCTAAAGATAAGCTAGAAAGTGATGCCACCCCTTTTAAAAATTGGCGTCTGTTAGTCATTAAGTTAATAGTTAATCATCTTCTGTGTTGTTGTCGATTGATTTTAGATATAGGACTCATATTTGATTTCTGAAAAAACTCAGTACAACTAAGAAGCCTTCTTTCCTGTTGCCTGTTGCCTGTTGCCTATTGCCTGTTGCCTATTGCCTGTCTACGCAAATTCGTTCAGAAATCAAAGCGGATTCCTATATGCCTTTAATTAGAGTGCTCATAGCCAGTTTAAACATTAACTTAAGTGTATCTACCTGTGCAACTGTTAATAAGTTACGGCTATCAGCTAGTTTGAGGAAAGATTTTTAATCTATTTAAACAAGCTTGAGCTATAAGAATTAACAAGGTGAGCGATCGTCAAACTATCAGGGGAACCCAGGGTTGTCAGCTGAACTGCACTTCTGTAGTAGCAAAAAGAACAGGGTTTGTCATTACCTTACCAGTTAAAACTGTGACAGGAGTTTTGGATTCATAACTGTAAGGAAACTGTAAGGAGGACTCATACAAATGTCTAATTGGCAAAACTTTCGCTTGCAGTTTCAGGGAATTCGATATTATCTGATTTTCCTGGCTGCCCTCTGGTTGACTTTAGGGGTTCCAGGTTGCAGTTTCTCCCCATCCAATTCTCAAACAACTTCATCTCTTAGTCCCACCCAGATCAAGCCAACAGTAGAACGCTTTGACGGTGTGACGGTTAATGTCATTACCCATGATGAAGCAATTTATACGGGAACTAAGCGACATATTGCTGAGTTTGAATCGATGACTGGAGCGAAGATCAATCTAACGGGTATTCCCTTTAAAAATCTCTACACCACATTACAAAAGAACTGGTCTGGTAACAATTCAAAGTACGATATGGCAGTGATCTTACCTCAATGGCTGATTGACTTTATCAATGCTGGCTATTTGGAAGATTTAACTGCACGAGTCAATACTGATACTGGTTTGCAGTGGTCAGATATTGCTCCGATCTTTCGGAATGTGAGTGCGACTTATAAAGGGCGGATTTATAGCATTCCCTTGGATGGCGATTTTCACATGGTTTATTACCGTACCGATCTGTTAAAGGAAGCTGGTTTAACGCCTCCAGCAACATGGGATGAGTATTTGGCGATCGCTAAACGGTTTCATGGCAAAGACCTAAATGGCGACGGTAAACCAGACTATGGCTCTTGTATTTCAAAGCGTGCTAATGAAAATAGCACAAGTATGTTGATTTCCATTGCCACTCCTTTTTTGCAATCTCAGGGAACAGCACAAGGAGCATTTTTTGACCCAGATACGATGAAACCTTTGGTCAACAATCCAGCTTTTGCCAAAGCACTGGATATTTACAAACAAACTATGGACTATGGAATTCCCCAAGATCAAAATCTGGGTGGTTCTAAAGCTAGAGAATTATTTATCACTGGCAGGTGTGCTATGACCATTGATTGGGGCGATGTCGGGCCTCTAGCTATAGATTTGTCTGTGTCTAAAGTGATGGATAAAGTCGGTGCTGTCATCACTCCAGGTACTACTCAAGTCCTCGATCGCAAGACCAACAAATTGGTCGCCTGCAATAAATTTACCTGTCCATACTCCATTGGTGGCGTCAATCACGCGCCTTATGCAGCTAATGTTGGTTGGACTGGTGTGATTCATACTAAGGCAGCATCAAGGGTACAGGATGCCGCATACTCGTTTCTCTCATATATCAGTCAACCTGCTCAGTCCAGTATAGATGTGACTATCGGCACAACGGGCTTCAATCCCTATCGAATTTCTCAATTTCAAAACTCAGATCCCTGGATAAAAGCAGGGCTGTCGTCTAAAGCTGCTAACAACTATCTGGCAGCGATTGGGGTCAGCTTGAACAGCCCCAACATCGTTTTGAATTTGAGCATTCCCCATAATCAGCAATATCAATTTGAAGTCCTCGATGCCGCTGTATCTAATTTTTTAGCAAACAAACTCACCACAGAGACAACCATGCAGCAGATTGAACAGGGATGGGAGCAGATTACTAACACAGTCGGGCGTGATTCTCAACGCGCCGCTTACCGCGCCAGCATCGGGCTATGACAGAATGAAAAACTCTACGCCACTTGCGGGATGGAGTTTCCCGTCGCTTTCAATAAAAGGGGGCAATAAGGCAATACAGTTCAAAATGAGCAACAAAACTCTCATAATGATAATGATATCGAAATCATTTATGACTTGTAATACACAGGCAATATCAGTAGCTTGAGACTGTAACAGGAGGCACGCAAGTGCGAAATTGGAACCTCAGCACCAAAATTATTGCTTCCTATTCAGTGCTAATCGCAGTGATGGCTGGGACAATAGCTTCGGGGATGTACTGGCAGTTTTACTCTAGTCAACGGCAGGCAATTCGTAATCGTCTTTTGGCGATCGTCAGTCTGGCAGTTCCCCAAATCGATAGCGATTATCACGGATTGGTTCTCTCGCGTAGCGATCGCACTTCCGCCTTTTATAAAATTAATCAAGATAGACTTGTAGCCATTCAAGCAACCAGTCCAGATATTAAGCGTATTTATACGGTACGCCAGCAACCAAATAAAAAATTTGTCTATGTCTTAAACTACACCCTGCCGATCAAGGCAAAACTGTATTGATTGGCATGGATTACACCAAGTCATTAGATAATTTGTATGCAGCCGTTGCTAGAAATACACCCTTCGTTGAGCCGGAATTTCACCAAACTGCAAATGGCGAAACTATTCTTTACGGCTATGCCCCAATTACCAATCTCCAGGGTCGTGTGAATGGATTCTTGGTGGTTGAACTGGATGCAAGTTCTGTGTTGCGCCAGGAATATTCAGTAGCCGCATTTGCTTTGGTAACTTTTTTGGGTGTATTGTTGCTGACTGTAGTTTTAGTGCGTTGGCTATCGCGATCGCTTGTCGTGCTACCAATTTTACAACTCAATAGCGCCGCCAAGCAATTAGAAAGGGGAAATTGGGATGCAACTCTACCGAGCGATGTCTACGACGGGCTACGCCTACGCACCGATGAGCTTGGAGAACTCTCCGCATCTTTTAATAGCATGGCTAAACAGTTGCAAACCTCCTTTGCCACTTTAGAACAAAAAGTAGAAGAACGAACGCTACAACTAGCAGAGGCCAAAGAAAAAGCCGATACTGCTAACCTTGCCAAGAGTGAGTTTCTGGCTAACATGAGCCATGAACTGCGAACACCGCTTAATGGCATCCTAGGCTATGCCCAAATTCTCCAAAACAGTGAACCATTAACAGAACGAGCTAAAAAAGGTGTAGATATCATCTATCAGTGCGGCAATCATTTGCTGAATCTAATTAATGATGTCCTTGACCTTGCTAAAATCGAAGCCCATAAGCTGGAATTGTACCCCAGCGATGTCTATTTACCGGCACTTCTGGAAGGCGTTGCGGAGATGATGCGCGTGCGTGCTGGTCAAAAAGGAATTCCTTTCACCTATCAACCTGATTCTAATTTACCCATTGGCATTACAGTCGATGAAAAACGGCTACGCCAAGTGTTGATTAACTTATTAGGCAATGCCATTAAGTTTACTGACGAAGGCGGGGTGACGTTTCGCGTTAAAACTCAAAAACTGGAAACTGGAACCTATCAAATTCGCTTTCAGGTCGAAGATACAGGGGTGGGGATATCGCCATCTGGACTCACGAAAATCTTCCAACCCTTTGAACAAGTGGGTGATGTGAAGAAACAAGGAGAAGGTACTGGACTAGGACTAGCAATTAGTCAGCAAATCGTTTCTCTGATGCATAGCACCCTAAATGTGGAAAGCCAGTTGGGAAAAGGTAGCACCTTCTGGTTTGAGGTCGAACTTGCCGAAGCTAAAGAATGGGCAGCAAGTCTGCGAACAACTAAGCAAGAGAAGATTACAGGATTTCAAGGCAGCAAGCGCCAAGTGCTGGTAATCGATGACCGTTGGGAGAATCGGTCAGTTTTGGTCAATTTACTCAAACCTTTAGGTTTTGTAGTGACTGCCGTCAGCAACGGTAGAGAAGGATTGGACAAGGCCAAAGAGATTCATCCTGACCTAATTATTACAGACTTGATGATGCCAGAAATGGATGGCTACGAGATGCTGCGACAGTTGCGACAGATTCCTGAGTTGAAGAATATTCCAGCGATCGCTTCTTCAGCTAGTGTATTTGAAAGTAACCAAAATGAGAGTATCACAGCCGGAGCCGATGCTTTTTTACCCAAGCCTGTAGAAGCCCCAGCACTGCTGAAGTTGTTGGAAAAATACCTGAGTCTGCAATGGATTTATGAGTAAAATTCCATTAGGGTAAAGGTTAAAGGTTTTTTCTTTCCCCTTTCCCCTTACCCTTTTCCCCAAAACCCGACAAGTATTGACCCCAGATGAGATCATTCCCCCGACCGATGAGGTTTTGTCGAAATTGCACACATTGGCGTTGCAGGGACGCTTGATGGCGATCGAGCAACAGCTAAAAACTTTGGAAAAAACAGATGATCAGAGGTTGAATGAACAAGTTTTTCGCTGTGACTTTCGGCACTTTTAGATCCCCTTAAAAAGAAGGGAATCGGAATCAAAGTCCCCCTTTTTAAGGGGGATTTAGGGGGATATAAAATTTTTTATACTGACAAGAGGACTTTTCAAACATCCTCTCAGATACCCGACTTCGCGCAAGTTGTCAGGGATCTTTTTTGGGAATACTAAATCTGGAAGTTTCACAGATTTAGCAGCATGGTTAGCACTATTGTCAATATTCCCGGATACAAGATTAGCGAAGAACTCTACAATGGTTCGAGAACCCTAGTTTATCGAGGGTATCGAGAGACTGACTCGTTACCTGTAGTGATTAAACTGCTGAAAAATCCTTATCCCAGCTTCTCTGAACTCTTGTCGTTTCGCAATCAATACACCATCGCCAAAAATCTTAACCATCCGGGAATTATTCAAACTTATAGCCTAGAACCATACCAAAATGGCTATACGTTGGTGATGGAAGACTTTGGGGGCATATCTCTTAAGGATTTTGTCAAGGTAGAGAGGTTACATATAACCTCTCTAAAGGAATTTTTGCTCCCCGCTATATCTCTGTGTAACACATTAGATATTCTCATTCGTCATCGTATTATTCATAAAGATATTAAACCCAGTAATATTTTAATTAATCCCGAAACCAAACAAGTTAAATTAATTGACTTCAGTATTGCATCTTTGCTACCAAGAGAAACCCAAGAAATTAAAAATGCCAATGCTCTAGAAGGCACACTTGCTTATCTTTCGCCAGAGCAAACTGGAAGGATGAACCGGGGAATTGACTATCGCAGTGACTTCTACTCATTAGGTGTCACATTTTATGAATTACTCACTGGAGTTTTACCATTTGTCTCAAACGATCCGATGGAGTTGGTGCATTGTCATCTTGCCAAAAATCCCATTGCCGTACATCATCACAATCCCAATATTCCCTTAGTTTTATCTGAAATCGTCAGTAAGTTAATGGCGAAGAATGCCGAAGAACGCTATCAGAGTGCCTTGGGAATCAAGCATGATTTAGAAATTTGTCTAAGTCAATTACAAGCCACCGATAATATTGAATATTTTACATTAGGAGAACGAGATATTAGCGATCGCTTCCTCATTCCCGAAAAACTCTACGGCAGAGAAATCGAAGTATTAACCCTGCTCCAAGCATTTGAAAAAGTCAGCCTTGGGACAACAGAAATGATGTTGGTAGCAGGTTTTTCTGGAATTGGAAAAACTGCCGTTGTCAATGAAGTTCATAAACCCATTGTCCGGCAACGCGGTTATTTTATTAAAGGGAAATATGACCAATTCCAGCGCAATATTCCCTTTTCGGCATTTGTGCAAGCATTCCGAGATTTAATGGGGCAATTGCTTTCAGAATCAGATGCACAATTACAAGCCTGGAAAACCAAAATTCTCGAAGCCGTTGGCGACAATGGACAAGTCTTAATTGATGTAATTCCAGAGCTAGAACTTATTATTGGTACTCAACCTCCAGCTATAGAACTATTAGGGAGTGCTGCCGAAACCCGCTTTAATCTGCTGATGCAGAAATTTGTGCAAATCTTCACAAGTGTTGAACATCCTTTAGTGATGTTTTTAGATGATTTGCAATGGGCAGATTCCGCATCGCTGAAATTGCTGGAATTATTAATGTCAGAAACAGGACATTTATTAATCTTGGGTGCATATCGAGATAATGAGGTTTCGCCGGTTCACCCATTCATCCTGACTGTAGATGAAATTGTCAAAACTGGGGCAGTGGTCAATACGATTGTTCTGCAACCGTTAAGCGAACCAGATATGAATCAGTTGGTGGCAGATACCCTAAATTGCAAATTATTGCTAGCCCAACCTTTGACAAAATTAGTCTATCAAAAAACTCATGGTAATCCTTTTTTTGCTACCCAGTTTCTCAAAGCATTAAATGACGATAATCTAATTACTTTTGACCCCCCTCAGTCCCCCCTTAGCAAGGGGGGAAGACAAGGGGGGTGGCAGTGTAATATTGCCCAAGTCAGAGCCTTAGCAATTACTGATGATGTGGTGGAGTTTTTGTCACTGCAATTGCAGAAGTTGCCGAACCAGACTCAGAATGTTCTCAAACTAGCAGCTTGTATTGGAGCGCAGTTTGATTTGAATACGCTGGCGATCGTTTCAGAACAATCCCTAGAAACAACGGCGGCTGATTTATGGAAAGCTTTGCAAGAAGGGCTGATTATTCCGAATACGGAAATCTATAAGTTCTTTATTCAATCAGATGGTACCTCGGTTTCTAATGCCGCAGCTAATCCGATTTATCGGTTTTTGCATGACCGAGTTCAACAAGCAGCTTATTCCTTAATTCCTGATGACCAAAAAAAAGCAACCCATGTCAAAATTGGGCAGTTACTTCAGCAAAACTTTTCAGAAATAGAACGAGAAGAAAAACTGTTTGATATTGCCCTTCATTTGAATTTAGGAATTGAATTAATTAATCAACAACAGGAACGAGAAGCCTTAGCGCAACTTAACTTCAAAGCTGGCAGTAAAGCCAGAAGTTCAACTGCATACACTGCCGCCAAAGTGTATCTACAAACTGGAATTGATTTACTAGAGGTCGATTGTTGGCAACATCAATATGAACTAACTCTAAATTTGTATGTGACGGCTGCGGAAGTTGCGTATTTGAATGGTGACTTTGAGGGTATGGAACAGCTAGCCGCAGTGGTATTGCGACAAGCACAGACTATTTTCGACAAAGTGAAAATCTACGAAATTCAAATCGTGGCACAGACGGCTCAGATCCAAATATTAACGGCGCTGGCAGTGGGAACAGAGGCTTTAGCACAATTTGGGGTGGATTTCCCGACGGAAGTAGACGAAGCTTTGATTGACAAAGCCTTACAAGAACTTAACCAGCAACTAAATGGTAGAGAGATTGCTGGGTTAATCGATCTGCCCGTGATGAGCGATCGCACAGCCCAAGCCGCAATGCAATTGTTAAGAATGTTGGTTGCACCTGTGTTCCAGGGAATGCCAGGTTTACTGCCCCTGTTGAGCGCGACGATGGTGCGGTTATCGCTCCAGTTTGGCAATGACAAAGCCTCGACAGTCGGCTATGTGATTCATGGCATGGTGCTATGTTCAATTCTTGGCGAAGTCGAAACAGGCTACGAGTTTGGTAAATTATCACTCTCCTTGCTGGAGAGGTTGAATGCTCAGTCCATGAAATGCAGCACTCTCAACCTGTTTGGGAATTTCATTCAGCATCACCAGCAATCATTCTTGGCAACGCTACCAACCATGAAAGATAGTTACATCATTGGTATGGAAACAGGTGATTTTCTCTTTGCTGGCTACGGCATAGCAAATTACGCCTATGTTGCGCTTTTTGCAGGTGTAGACCTAGACACGTTGGCACCGGAATTGACTGGTTACAGTGCTGCCCTGGCTCAATTGAAACAAGATTCAGCGCGGATTATTTTGGGTATGGTGCGGCAAACAGTGCAGCAGTTCAGAGAAACGGTGAGCCAGCCCGATTGCTTAATAGGCACTGCCTACGATGAAACGGTGATGATTCCTAAGCACCACGAGGATAAGAATCTCACAATGATCGCCTTTGTTTCTACTTACAAACTGCTGCTTGCCTACTACTTTGGCAATTATCAGGCTGCTCTCGACTATATCACCCAAGGCAAATCCTATTTGATGGCAGCATCGGGAATGGTGCATATTCCCACTTTCCATTTCTATGCAGCCCTGACGTACTTGGCACTTGTTCCCACAAAGTCAGAAATTGAGCTTTCGGTAATTTTCGCCGAGTTTAAAACCTATGAAACTATTCTGCATCAGTGGGCGCACAATGCCCCGATGAATCATCAGCATAAATGGCATCTCTTGGAGGCCGAAAAGTGTCGAGTTCTCGGTAACAAATTGGAAGCAATGGAGCAGTACGATCGCGCCATTCAACTCGCCAAAGAAAATCAATACCCCAACGAAGAAGCATTAGCCAATGAACTAGCTGCTAAATTCTATCTGGATTGGGGCAAAGAAAAAATCGCTCAAACCTATATGAATGAAGCTTATTATTGTTACACCCGTTGGGGAGCAAAAGCTAAAGTTGTTGATTTAGAAACCCGCTATCCCCAACTACTCGCCACAATTTGCCAAAAACAGCAATCATCTTTCACATCTACGGAAACGATGATTGCGATCTCTTCTCACACGATTCAGACTTCTAGCTTCAATAATGCTAGCCTCTCCCAAGCCCTGGATCTGGCGACCATTCTCAAAGCTTCTCAATCTCTGTCGAGTGAAATTGAGTTGGATAAATTACTCTCAACTCTACTTGAGGTGATACTGGAAAGTGCGGGAGCGGATAAATGTGCGTTGCTGATGCCTTCAGGCTCGCGCTGGGTAATTGAGGCATTATCCCAATTGGAACAGCCTAATATTATCTTGCGAAGGCTGCCCTTTGACGATGGTCAAACAGTACCCGTTACCCTAATCAATCGGGTCAAAAATACCCTCACCTTGACAGTAATTGAGAATGCAGTAGTTGAGCCAACCCTAGTAGCTGACCCTTATATTATTCGCCATTCACCTAAGAGTATTCTCTGTGCGCCAATTCTCAACCAAGGCAAATTGATTGGCATTTTGTACCTAGAAAATAATTTGACAGTGGGAGCATTTACGAGCGATCGCCTACAAGTTCTCAAACTCCTCACGACTCAAGCAGCGATCTCTCTAGAAAATGCCCAACTTTATCGCCAATTAGAGGAATATTCCCATACTTTGGAGCAAAAAGTCGAAGAACGCACCCAGGAAATCACACGTTCTTACACTCAGCTAGAATCAACCTTAGAAAAACTATACTCGACTCAAGCCAAGCTAATTCAAGCTGAAAAAATGTCAGGTTTGGGACAGCTAGTTGCTGGAATTGCTCATGAAATTAATAATCCGATTAATTTCATCTATGGCAACTTAGAGCCAGCCAGTGAATATGTTGCTTCCTTAATTGAATTAAATAACTTATATCAGAAATATTATCCCCAACCGTTGCCAGAGATTGCCGCAAAAATCACCGAGATAGAACTAGAATTTCTGGTGAATGATTTACAAAAGCTACTCTCGTCGATGAGGGTAGGAGCAGATCGTATCCGTCAAATTGTGCTGTCGCTGCGAAATTTTTCCCGTTTGGATGAATCAGAAATAAAATCAGTAGATATTCACTCTGGTATTGATAGCACGCTGTTAATTTTGCAACATCGACTTAAAAACAATAGCAAGCATTCCGAAATTACAGTTATTCGAGAATATGCAAACCTACCTTTAGTTAATTGTTATGCTTCAGCGTTAAATCAGGTATTTATACATCTGATAAATAATGCTATTGATGCTATACAAGAATCAAAGATAAATCGCACACCTACTATTAGAATTCGGACGGAATTTTTAGAACCTAAAAAGGTAATAATCCGCATTGCAGACAACGGTGTAGGGATGAGCGAGTCTGTGCAAAATAAGATGTTTAATCCATTTTTTACTACAAAGCCGATTGGTAGTGCGACAGGTTTGGGATTGTCAACTAGCTATTCGATTGTAGTAGAAAAACATGGAGGTCAGTTAAGCTGCATTTCTAAACTAGGAGAGGGAACAGAATTTTCCATTGAAATTCCGTTATAGTTTAGTCCTCAGATCCTCGACTTCGCGCAAGTTGTCGGGGATCTTTTTTGGGAATACTAAACCTGGAAGTTTCACAGATTTAGCAGTATGGTGAGCATCTTAGCCAGTATTCCCGGATATCGCATTAGTGAAGAACTCTACAATGGTTCAAGAACTTTAGTTTATCGAGGGTATCGAGAAACGGACTTATTACCTGTAGTCATTAAACTGCTAAAAAATCCTTATCCCAGTTTCTCTGAACTCTTGTCATTTCGCAATCAATACACCATTGCCAAAAATCTTAACTCACCTCTAATCGTTCAAACCTATAGCCTAGAACCTTACCAAAATGGCTATGCGCTGGTGATGGAAGACTTTGGGGGGATTTCTCTGGTGGAATGGAGAATGAGGGGAAGTGTAGAATCTCTGATAGAGTTTTTGGAGATAGCGATCGCACTTTGCAACACTTTAGATATACTCTACCGCCATCGGATTATTCATAAAGATATCAAACCCGCCAATATTTTAATTAATCCTGAAACCAAACAAGTCAAATTAATTGACTTTAGTATTGCATCTTTATTGCCACGAGAAACCCAAACACTGATAAATCCAAATGTACTGGAAGGAACACTCGCTTATATTTCCCCAGAACAAACAGGAAGGATGAATCGCGGGATTGACTACCGCACTGATTTTTATTCTTTGGGCGTAACTTTTTACGAATTACTGACGGGAGTTTTACCATTTCAGTCAGAGGATGCGATGGAGTTGCTACACTGTCATATTGCGAAATCAGCAACCTTAGTACATGAAATTAATTCAGCAATTCCATCTGTACTCTCTGCAATTGTTAGTAAGTTAATGGCGAAAAATGCCGAAGACCGTTATCAGAGTGCATTAGGGCTGAAATATGACTTAGAAAACTGCTTGGTTCAATTAAAGGAAACAAGCAAAATAGAAGACTTCCCCATTGCTCAACGGGATGTGTGCGATCGCTTCATCATCCCCGACAAACTTTATGGACGGAAAAATGAAGTTCAGTCTTTACTGAAAGCCTTCGATCGTGTTGCTAGTGGTAGTTCTGAACTGATACTGGTGGCTGGTTTTTCTGGTATTGGCAAAACAGCAGTCGTGAATGAAGTCCACAAACCCATCACCCGACAGCACGGCTATTTCATCAAAGGCAAATATGATCAGTTCAATCGCAACATTCCGTTTTCTGCCTTTGTCCAAGCTTTCCGCAGCTTGATGGGACAACTCTTGAGCGCATCTGATGTAGAACTAGCTCGTTGGAAAAAGCAAATTCTGGCTGCTGTTGGTGAAAATGGACAAGTTCTGATTGAAGTCATTCCCGAACTAGAACACATTATTGGTTCCCAACCCCCGGTAGTTGAGCTAGTTGGTAGTGCTTCTCAGAATCGGTTTAATCTGCTGTTTGGCAAATTTATTCAGGTATTTACCAAGAAAGAACATCCTTTAGTGATTTTCCTCGATGATTTACAGTGGGCTGATTCTGCTTCTTTGAACTTGTTGAAATTGTTGATGAGCGAGTCGGAAGCAGGCTATTTATTAGTACTTGGAACTTATCGGGATAATGAAGTTTTTCCGGCTCATCCATTGATGTTAACCCTGAATGAGATGAGACAACGAGGTGTCAATCTTAATACTTTAATCTTGGCTCCTTTGAAGGAATCAGATATTACTTGTTTAGTTGCCGATACATTGCTGTGTTCCAATGATATCGCTGCATCACTTTCGCAGTTGGTCTACCAAAAAACTCAGGGAAACGCATTTTTTACAATCCAGTTTTTATCCGCACTGTATGAGGAAGAATGTATTATTTTCAATCGTTTATCCGGTTATTGGCAGTGCAACTTAAGCCAGGTGACACAATTAGCATTGACAGATGATGTAGTTGCATTTACTACCCAACGATTGCGGAGGCTACCAGTAGCAACACAAGAAGTATTAAAGTTAGCGGCTTGCATTGGTAATCGATTTGATTTAGAAACATTAGCAATAGTCTGCGAAGCTGGTCAAGATAGTGTAGCAGTAGACTTGTGGCGATCGCTTCAAGAGGGGTTAGTTATCCCAGAAAACTCAACCTACAAGTTTTTCCAAGGGAATGAACATGATATTGAAGATATAGAAGCGATGAATAACCTCAATGTGAGTTATCTCTTTATCCACGATCGCGTTCAGCAAGCGGCTTACTCTCTTATTCCTGACGGTTTAAAACAAGCAACTCACTTCAAAATTGGCAACCTTCTGCTGGCTAATGTTTCACCGGAAGAACAAGGGAGCAAAATTTTTGCGATCGTTAATCACTTAAATCAGGGTTTTGAACTGCATCAAAGCCAGGAAGAACGTTTAGAACTTTTGCGGCTAAACTGTATTGCAGGGATAAGGGCTAAAGAGTCTACTGCCTATGGAGTTGCCGTAAACTATTTTACGGTAGCTCAACGCTTGTTACCTCCAAATAGTTGGCAGCAAGACTACGAAAAGTCCCTAGAAGTTTATTTCTATCTCGCAGAAGTTAAGTATTTGTCTGGAGATTTTCAATCTTCTCTAGCCATTATTGAAACAATCTCTAACTTTGCCAAACGACAACTTGAAAGAGCCGAAGCCTTTAACCTGGCAATTTTGATGTTCACATTACAAGGTCATTATCTGCAAGCACTTCAGTATGGACAAAAGGCATTATCTTGCTTGAATTTTGATTTATCAGAAATAGATTTACCAGAGAAACTTGAATCATCCCAAAATGAGATTCAACTAAAATTAGCCAATCGCCAGCCAGAGGAGCTAGTCAATGAACCAGAAGCTACCGATCTAGAGAAGCGCTTGATTATCAAAATCCTCAATAATTTAATCGTACCAGTTTATGTTCTACAAAAGGGAGAGCTATACTTTCTCGTTGCGTTATCAATGGTTTCAGTATCTCTCAATTTTGGCGTAATAGCTGAATCAGGAAACGGATTTTCAGCCTATGGGATGTACTTGGGATATTATCAGCGTGACTATCAATTGGGCTATGAATTTGGAGTCTTGGCAGAGAATTTAGCCAAACGATTTAAGCAAGCAGATAATCTCTGCAAAGCTTGCTATATGCTAGGCAACAATCTCCTTTCTTGGGTGCGTCCTCTGCGTAGCTCCGGTTCGATTTTTGATGAAGGATTAATCGCTGGACTCCAGTCTGGGGAGATGGTTTTCTCAGGTAATCTTTTGATGTACAAGTTGCTCAATTCATTTTATGCAGGAGACAGTGTATTAGAAGTTCAGCAAAATCTTCCTGAATATTTAGAATTTTGTGCTAAGAAACTTAACTATCAACTGGCTGTGGATGTGATAGCGGGATTAAATATTTGGTTGCCTGAACTTACAGCTTTTCCTGCGGAGAATCTCCCAACTGAGCAGCAGCATCTTGAGTCCTGTAGAGTCAACAATAGCGACTATGCAATTTGCCATTATTTACTCCTGAAAACTAAAGTCCTATGCTTTTACGGGCGCTATGAAGAGGCTATAGAAGCAGCACAGGGGGCTGAAGAACTTGTTGGGACTATTATTGGAAAATACCAAGTTGCAGCCATCAATTTCTATCAATCTATTGCGATAGCAGAATACTGTCGAACTCATGCTCTAGGCTTAGACAATAGTTACATTCAAAAAGTTAAGTCAAACCAAGCTCAACTTAGTCTCTGGGCAATTAGTTGCCCAGAAAACTTTGCTCATAAATACGATTTAGTTAATGCTACTTTAAGTATTTTATCAGGACAGAAAGCAGAAGCAATTGAACTGTTCGATCGCGCCATAACTCTAGCCAAAGCCAACGAATATATCCAAGAAGAAGCCTTAGCAAACGAACTTGCTGCTAAATTTTACCTCGATTGGGGTAAAGAGAAAGTTGCCGCCAGCTATATGCAAGAAGCCTATTACTGTTATTCCCGTTGGGAAGCTAAAGCTAAAACTGATGACTTAGAAACTCGTTATCCAGACTTGCTTTGTCCGATTTTGCAACAGTCCGATTTCTCGGTGACAATGTTAGGCACGCTAGCAACGATCGCTACTCCCAACTATTCACTTCATTCCAACACCCGCAAAACTTCTAGCGGTTCCAGGATCAATACAACCCTTGATTTTGCTGCCATTATCAAAGCCTCTCAAGCACTTTCGAGGACGATTCAATTAGACGATCTGCTCCACCAACTTACCCAAATTCAGTAGACCTAAAAGTTCTGCGATCGCTAAAAAATAGTAGTGTATGATACCGTTTTCTTAGGGAATATAAAAAAGCTGACTGCTCTGGATAATAAATAAGTAAAACTTATTAAATATCTCGGTAATCAACCAAAATCACCCAGATGGTAAACAAACTTCGCTCTTTACTCCATAGTTGCGGTCTACTACTTGACGTAAAAACTCAAGCATCTGTTTGAGGGTAAATAAATGAGAAAAAACTTGTCGTCTGCTTCTTTTTAAACGGCTAAGATAATGCCATACGAGGTAAATCCAAATATTAATAATTAAAAATGATAAAGCTACAAATAGAAGCCTAATGGTAGGATTTTTAATAGTAGTTTTAATGCGACATTGATTTTTCATCCGATAGCTACTTTCAATTCCGAAACGAAGACGGTAGTCATCATGTATTGAATGTAATGACAGCTTAACTTTATAAACAGCGTAAATAAAAAACTCCCGCCCATGCGCTCGTCTTTTACCATTTTTATATGTACAAACTATCCACACATTAAAAGTAACTGAGCCATATTTATCACTGTTTAAAGTATAACAAGTCTTATAACTACGCCGCCCTCTAATTAATTGTCTAGTTCC
This sequence comes from Nostoc sp. CALU 546, assembly GCF_048836525.1. NCBI lineage: Bacteria > Bacillati > Cyanobacteriota > Cyanophyceae > Nostocales > Nostocaceae > Nostoc > Nostoc sp. CALU 546. The sequence continues at coordinate 13,570 of NZ_JAWJTF010000086.1, read as the reverse complement.
GCCATGTTTGCCCCGAATAATCACTGGCATTTCAAAAGGAATATCAAGAGCTTGCAACCATCTGATGACTGGCACACAGAAGAATTCTCGGTCTAAATACAATCTTTCGATTTGAAGATTTAAAGGCTCAATCAGTGCTAAAAGATAAGTGATAATTGCTACTTTTGTATTTTGTTGTTGAACAGCTTTAATAGCTAAGGTGACTCGCTTATTCTTTTTAATTACATAGACAGTAGCATAAGCATAAAAAGAGCAAGTGCCATTTTTAGCTTGACTTCTGTAAATATATGGCGCTTCTAATAGTGTCGGTTCACCATAATAAGGAATTAAGTTAAAGTCAATGGCTATTTTTTGTTTTCCCTGTCGAATCCCATCTGGCAAGCGACTTTGTAGTGCTGTATTTAAGTCTAATTCCAGAGATTTTAGGTCTGAATATTTCTCTAAATGGTAACGTATGTCATTACTTGTAGGAACATTTTTTAAGACTTTGGTAGTATTTTCAATACTATCTTTTTGGGTGGCTGCTCGAATTAAAATTTCAAAGATATTTTGTTGTTCACACTTGCCTTGAGTCTGAATTGGAATATGTTCTGTTAAACAGTTAACTACTTCATTTAAGGTTTTACTATCAGTTAAAACTGGTTGTGTTGCAGTCATAGCCAAACTCAATCATCCTCAGAATCAAAAAATTTTTATCTTTACCCCTATACTTTACAAAAATTGCATACCACAGTACCAGAACTATATTCTGGTGCAAAATCTACCCTTACCTTTTTGGTTAATTGATTAATTTTACTTATGTTATATTTCTCAATTACTTTTCCAAAAAGCGTATCAATAAACACAGTTTATTAGGCAAGAATCAGATACCCAGGTATCGATCACAGAGCGATCGCAGAACTTTTAGGTCTACTGATTTTGTATCTCAAAAATCGCTTAACCAGTGGTGTGTTTACTAGCGAACGCATCATTATTCTCGACTTTCTCTGCACTCAAGTGGCTATTTCTCTAGAAAATGCCCGACTTTATAATCAAGTCCAGCAGACTCTCACCGACTTGCAACAAGCTCAATTACAAATAGTCCAAAGTGAAAAAATGTCTGCACTGGGTAACTTAGTCGCCGGAGTTGCCCACGAAATCAACAATCCTGTCGGCTGTATTATTGGCAATGTTGATGCTGTCCAAAATTCCATTAATGACCTATTTGGGTTGATTGACCTCTACAACGATAAATTTCCCCAACCTGGGACGGAGATTGAAGAAGAATTAGAGACAATCGACCTGGAATATTTACGGGATGATTTACCCAAGTTAATTAGAGCCATGAAGGATGGTGGCGATCGCATCACAAGCATTAGCAAGAGTCTCCGCACCTTCTCCCGTGCTGATACCGATCAAAAGCAGAAATTTAACCTGCATGAAGGCATTGATAGCACCATCTTGATTTTACGCCATCGCCTCAAGGCTTCGGAGACTCGTCCGGCTATTGAAGTTGTCACCAAATACGGTAATTTACCTCAAGTAGAATGTTTTCCTGGGCAATTAAATCAGGTATTTATGAATCTTCTTGCTAATGCTATTGATGCCTTGGATGAATCTAATCAGGGACGCAATTTTACAGAAATTAAAGCGAATCCCAACTACATCAAGATTCAAACATCGGTCGAAAATGAAAAGGTAAAAATTGCCATTGCTGATAATGGTAAAGGGATAAGTGAAGAAATTCAACAAAAGATTTTTGACCATTTATTTACTACCAAAGCTGTTGGAAAAGGTACGGGATTAGGATTAGCGATCGCTCGTCAAATTGTGGAAGAAACCCACGGCGGAAAATTAAGTTTTAACTCTGTTCTAGATGAAGGTACTGAATTTATCATTGAAATTCCAGTATAAGTTTTGTATGTAATGTTAAACACGCTTCAGATATCTGGGAATACTAAACCTGGAAATTTAAGGATTTAGCAGTATGGTTAGCACTCTTGTCAATATTCCCGGATATCGCATCAGCGAAGAACTCTACAATGGTTCGAGAACCGTAGTTTATCGAGGGTATCGGGAGGCTGACTCATTACCTGTAGCCATTAAATTGCTGAAAAATCCATATCCAGATTTCAACGAACTCTTGTCGTTTCGGAATCAATACACCATTGCTAAAAATCTCAACTCTCCTCTGATCGTCCAAACCTACAGCCTCCAACCATACCAAAATGGCTACGCGCTGGTGATGGAAGACTTTGGGGGAATTTCTCTCAAGGATTGGGAAGTTAAGGGAAGGGGGCAATCTCTACAGGAGTTTTTAGAAATTGCGATCGCACTCTGCAATACCTTAGATATACTCTACCGAGAGCGGATTATTCATAAAGATATCAAACCCGCCAATATTTTAATTAATCTCGAAACAAAACAAATTAAATTAATCGACTTTAGTATTGCATCTTTACTACCACGAGAAACGCAAACTTTAATCAATCCCAATGGATTAGAAGGGACACTCGCTTATATTTCCCCGGAACAAACAGGTCGAATGAATCGGGGGATTGACTATCGAAGTGACTTTTATTCTTTGGGAGTAACTTTATACGAATTACTGGGAGGAAAGTTACCTTTTGAATCCAAAGAGCCGATGGAGTTAGTCCATTGTCATATTGCCAAAAATCCCCCGAATTTAAGTGAAATAAAGGAGACAAAAATTCCGCAAGTTTTGTGCGATATCGTGATGAAACTGATGGCGAAGAATGCAGAATCCAGATATCAAAGTGCCTTGGGACTGAAATTGGATTTAGAAAAATGTTTATATCAGCTACAAGTTTCTGGTGAAATTCAAAGCTTTGATATTGGACAACGGGATGTGTGCGATCGCTTCATCATTCCCGACAAACTCTATGGACGAGAAACCGAAGCAGAAACTTTACTGCAAGCATTTGAAAGAGTCAGCCTTGGTGCAACAGAAATGATGCTCGTTGCAGGTTTCTCTGGTATTGGGAAAACCGCCGTTGTCAACGAAGTTCATAAACCAATTGTTCGGCAACGCGGTTATTTTATCAAAGGAAAATTTGACCAATTTCAACGCAATATTCCCTTCTCTGCTTTTGTACAAGCATTTCGGGATTTAATGGGGCAATTGTTAACCGAAAGTGATGTCCAACTAGAGCAATGGAAACATCAAATATTAGAAACTGTTGGAGAGAATGGTCAGGTAATTATTGAAGTCATTCCCGAATTAGAAAAAATTATTGGCGAACAACCACCAGCAGTAGAATTATCAGGAACGGCAGCCCAAAATCGCTTTAATTTATTGTTTCAAAAATTCACCCAAATCTTTACTAGCGCCGAACATCCATTAGTGATGTTTTTAGATGATTTACAATGGGCTGATTCAGCATCATTAAAGTTGATGCAGCTATTAATGGCTGATACAGGTCATCTTTTCATCATTGGTGCTTATCGGGATAATGAAGTCAATCCAGCCCATCCATTAATGTTGACTTTGAGTGAAATCCAAAAAAACCAAGCAACCATTAATACTATTACTTTAACACCCCTGAGTCAATCCCAAATCAATCAATTAGTCGCTGATACCCTAAAAAGTACAGAAAATTTGGCATTACCCCTTTCACAATTAGTCTATCAAAAAACTAAAGGCAACCCATTTTTTGCCACCCAATTTCTCAAAGCCCTACACGAAGAAAATCTCATTCAATTTAACTTGGAGTTAGGCTGTTGGCAATGCGATCTATCCAAAATTAATCAACAAGCCTTGACCGATGATGTTGTAGAATTTATGGCGTTGCAGTTAGAGAAGTTACCCTTAGCAACACAGAATATTCTGAAGTTAGCCGCTTGTATTGGCAATCAGTTCGAGCTAACAACATTAGCAATTGTTTCAGAACACTCAGAAGTAGAAACCGCAGCCAATTTATGGAAAGCATTGCAAGAAGGTTTGATTTTACCGATTGGTGATGTTTATAAGTTTTATCAACAAGAGTCATTAGTCACTTGTACTGAGCGTAGTCGAAGTATTAGTCATCTGTCATTAGTAGATAGTCAAAAACAAATGACCAATGACAATGGACAAATGACAGTTTCTTATAAATTTTTACACGATCGCGTTCAACAAGCAGCCTATTCCCTAATTCCCGATGACCAAAAACAAACGACTCATTACCAAATCGGACAACTGTTGCTGCAACAGATTTCCGCACAAGCTAGAGTTGACCGGATTTTTGAAATCGTCAATCAATTAAATCACGGAACTGTTTTAATTACCCAACCAACTCAACGAGAAGAATTAGCTAGCCTCAATTTAATTGCCTGTCGCAAAGCTAAAACTTCAACCGCCTATCAAGCAGCGCGTGAATATGCCACAGTGGGATTGTCTTTGTTGTCAGAAAATGCTTGGCAGCAGCAGTATGAAATGACCCTCGCCTTATATGAATTAGCTGCGGAAGTAGCAATGCTAAACGGTAATTTTGAGGCGATGGAACAGCTTATTGATGTTGTCATTCAACAGGCACGCTCCTTACCTGAAAAAGTCAATGTTTACTGCATTAGAATTCAATCTCATATTTCCCAAAGTAAACTGACATCAGCGATCGCGATCGCCCAACCAATCTTACAACAGCTTGGTGTCACCTTTCCTGAAACACCGACACCATCAGATATTCAACGGGAAATCCAACAGATTGAGGAACTCATTGGAGATCGGGAAATCGCTGATTTGGTTCACTTGCCTGAAATGACAGATGGAGAAAAACTCGCTATTCTTAAGATTGTCAATATCATCAGCCCAGCAGCTTACCTCACTGGCTCAACGTTGTACCCATTGCTGAATACTTTGTCCATTAAACTCTCGATTCAGTACGGTAACACATCGACTTCTGCTTTCGGCTATGCGAACTATGGCAATATTCTCTGCAATTTCTTCCAAGTCGTGGATACAGGAACACAGTTTGGTTCTCTGGCACTCCAGATTATCTCAAAACTCGATGCCAAAGCCAGTAAAACAGAGATTTTGATGCTCTTGGGGTTGTTTATTGTACACCGCAACTCTCACATTCAAGAAACACTACCCCTGTTGCAAGAAGGTTACACCACTGCCATAGAATTTGGGAACTTGGTACTTGCTGGGTACAATGGCCACAGTTTTTGTCTTAATTCTTTTTGGAGCAGTAAACCCCTGGCTACCTTAGAGCAGGATATTAGCGCTTACTGCCATAGTTTGACGCAATTAAATCAATTAACAACCGCAAATTATTGCCGGATTTATTGGCAACCTGTTTTAAATCTGCTAGGTTTTGCAGAACACACCACCCTTTTGTCTGGAAAAGCCCTTGAAGAAATAGAATTTCTCCAGCAGCTACAATTCGCCAAAGATGGATATGGATCGTATATTTTCCATTTGTATAAACTAATGCTTTGTTTCTTGTTTGGAGAAATTGAGCCAGCGAAAAATCATGCTATTGAAGTCAGACACTATTTTATGGCTGGTGCGGGATTAGTCAGCGAACCAGTATTTTATCTTTATGATTCTCTGCTAACTCTGGCACAATTAAATCCACAGTTAGATGAAACATCAGAAGCATTGCAGGGTGTCATAGAAAATCAAACCAAATTACAGCAATGGGCGGATCATGCACCCATGAATTATCAACATAAAGTTGATTTGGTAGCGGCAGAAAAATGTCGAGTGTTAGGGCAAAAAGCCGAAGCAATTGAGTTTTACGACAAGGCGATAACTCTAGCCAAAGCCAACGAATATACCCAAGAAGAAGCACTTGCTAACGAACTGGCAGCAAAATTCTACCTAGATTGGGGCAAAGAGCGCATAGCCGGGGAATACATGGTTGCAGCCTACTATGCCTATGCTCATTGGGGTGCAAAAGCCAAAGTCGCTGACCTAGAAGCTCGCTATCCGCAACTACTTAGACCTATATTAGAGCAAACCCGTTCTCCTCTCTCCACTCACGAAACTCTGTTCACATTGGGTAGTGTCACCTCCACCAGTTCGGCCATATCCAGTAATAATGTTTCTCTGGCTTTAGATTTAGCTACTATTCTCAAAGCTTCTCATACTATTTCCGCTGAAATCGAACTGGAAAATCTACTTTCATCGTTGCTGACGATCGTCATCGAAAATGCGGGGGCTGATAAATGCGTGTTCATGCTCTTGCGAGACTCGCGCCTGTTAATCAAAGGGTCAATTACCACAGGTTCAAAGCCAGTTGTCTTGCAGCGTATTCCCATTGAAGATAGCCAGGACATTCCCCACAGACTGATTTACAAAGTCAAGCATGACAAGCAAACTGCTGTAATAGTTGATGCAAGTGCCGATCGCACCTTAGCCAATGACCCCTATATCATCCGTCAGCAGCCCAAAAGTATCTTGTGTAGCCCGATTTTGCATCAAGGGAAGTTGATGGGGATTTTATATCTAGAAAATAATCTAGCAACGGGGGCGTTTACAAGCGATCGCGTCGAACTTCTCAACTTACTTTGCGCCCAAGCCGCGATTTCTTTGGAAAATGCTCGACTTTATGAGCGATCGCTAGAAGCTGCTCAACAGCTAGAAGCAGCTTTACAAGAACTCCAGGGCGCTCAATTACAAATCGTGCAAAGTGAAAAGATGTCTGCATTGGGTAATTTAGTCGCCGGGGTGGCTCACGAAATGAATAATCCCCTCGGTTTTATTGCTGCTAGTCTAAAACAAGCCAAACCTACCTTTGGCGATTGTATCAAACACTTGAAACTATATCAAGAAAGGTTTCCTGCGCCCGGAGATGAAATTCTTGAACACGCTGAAGAAATCGACTTGGATTATACTGTAGAAGACTTGCCCAAGATGATTGATTCCATGTCTATGGCGTGCGATCGCCTGAAAAATATCAGCACTAGTTTAAGAACTTTCTCTCGTGCCGATAAAGACTACAAAGTGCCATTTAACATTCATGATGGCATTGATAGCACAATTTTAATTTTGAAACATCGTCTCAAGGGCAATGAACAACGTCCCGCTATTGAAGTGATAACTAACTATGGAAAACTGCCTCAAGTTGAATGTTTTCCTGGTCAATTAAATCAGGTATTTATGAATCTTCTGGCAAATGGTATTGATGCATTAGATGAATCTAACATTGGACGCAGTTTTGAAGAGTTTAAAGCCAATCCTAACTGCATTATAATTACAACTTCAGTCGCAAATAATCTAGTTAAAATTGCCATTGCGGATAATGGTAATGGGATGAGTGAACAAGTCAAATCAAAAATATTTGACCATTTATTTACTACGAAAGCTGTTGGTAAAGGTACAGGATTGGGGTTAGCGATCGCGCGTCAAATTGTTGAAGAAACTCACGGCGGAAAATTGAGTTTTAACTCTGTTCTAGGTGAGGGTACAGAATTTATCATTGAAATTCCGGTATGATTTTTGGCGACTTTCATTTGCTCTCAAGCCTTGGCTTTAGATCCCCGACTTCGCGAAGTCGGGGATCTTTTGGTCTTTTTTGGGAATACTAAATCTGGAAGTTTCACAGATTTAGCAACATGGTGAGTATCTTTATCAATATTCCCGGATATCGAATTAGCGAAGAACTCTACAATGGTTCTAGAACTCTGGTTTATCGAGGGTATCGAGAGACTGACTCAATACCAGTAGTAATTAAACTGCTAAAAAATCCTTATCCTAGTTTCAGCGAACTAGTGCAGTTTCGTAATCAGTACACCATTGCCAAAAATCTTAACTCACCTCTAATCATCCAAACTTACAGCCTGGAACCCTACGAAAATGGCTATGCGTTGGTGATGGAAGACTTTGGGGGGATTTCTCTCAAGGATTGGGGAGTAAGGGGAAGGCTAGAATCTTTGATGGAGTTTTTACAGATAGCGATCGCACTGTGCAATACCTTAGATTTACTCTACCGCGATCGGATTATTCATAAAGATATCAAACCCGCCAATATCCTGATTAATCCCAAAACCAAACAAGTTAAATTAATTGACTTTAGTATTGCATCTCTGCTACCACGAGAAACTCAAACTCTGATGAATCCCAATGTGTTGGAAGGAACACTTAGTTATATTTCTCCAGAACAAACAGGAAGAATGAATCGGGGGATTGACTATCGTACTGACTTATATTCTTTAGGTGTAACTTTTTACGAACTACTCGCAGGAGAATTACCGTTTAAATCAAACGATCCGATGGAGTTGGTACATTGTCATTTAGCAAAACTTCCACCTCTTTTAGGAGATAGGGAAGAGATTCCCAAAGTTCTCTGTGATATCGTGATGAAATTGATGGAGAAAAATGCTGAAGACCGTTATCAGAGTGCATTAGGACTAAAATTTGATTTAGAAAATTGTTTATTTCAACTCCAAGAAACTGGTGAAATTAAGCGTTTCCCAATTGCTCAACGGGATGTGTGCGATCGCTTTATTATTCCCGACAAACTTTATGGAAGAGAAAACGAAGTATCAACCCTACTCGAAGCATTTGAAAGAGTTAGTCTTGGTGCAACAGAAATGATGTTGGTAGCTGGTTTTTCTGGTATTGGTAAAACTGTTGTAGTTAACGAAGTTCATAAACCAATCGTCAAACAACGTGGTTATTTTATCAAAGGGAAATATGACCAATTTAAACGAAATATTCCCTTTTCGGCATTTGTCCAAGCCTTCCGGGATTTAATGGGGCAATTATTAACAGAAAGCGATACTCAAATCCAGCAATTTAAAACCAAGATTTTAGCGGCTGTAGGTGATAACGGACAAGTAATTATTGAAGTTATCCCCGAATTGGAAAGAATTATTGGCAAACAACCGCCAGCGCCAGAATTATCAGGAACGGCGGCACAAAATAGATTTAATTTACTATTCCAGAAATTTACCCAAGTCTTTACTAGTGATGCACATCCATTAGTGATGTTTTTAGATGATTTGCAATGGGCTGATTCGGCATCACTGATGTTAATGCAGTTATTAATGGCTGATACAAAATATCTTTTCTTAATTGGTGCTTATCGTGATAACGAAGTCAACCCAGCACATCCGTTAATGTTGACTTTGAATGATATCCAAAAAACAGACGCAACGATTAATACGATTACTTTAGCACCTCTTAGTCAAGGGCAAGTGAATAAATTAGTTGCTGATACACTTAAATGTACAGAAAATTTGGCATTACCTCTTTCTCTACTAGTATCTCAGAAAACTCAGGGTAATCCGTTTTTCGCTATCCAGTTTCTCAAAGCATTACATCAAGATGGCTTAATTGAATTTAATTTTTACTCAGGGTTTTGGCAATGTGATATTACTCAAATAAATCAGCAAGCTGTTACAGATGATGTTGTTAAGTTCATGGTATTTCAATTACAAAGACTGCATCAATCAACTCAACAGGTATTGCAACTAGCGGCTTGCATTGGCAATAAATTTGATTTAGCCACTTTGGCAATTGTTTCGGAAGAATCAGAAATTGAAACGGCTGCTAGTTTATGGAAAGCTTTACAAGAAGGGTTGATTCTAGCAATTAGTGATGTTTATAAGTTTTATCAAGATTCATCATTAATTGATGGTCATTTATTATTAGAAAATAGCAAGCCAAGGACAGTTTCTTATAGATTTTTACATGACAGAGTGCAACAAGCGGCTTATTCTCTAATTCCTGATAACCAAAAACAAGCAACTCATCTCAAAATTGGCCAATTACTTCTAGAAAATTCCTCTCAAATAGAACAAGAGGAAAAACTGTTTGATATTGTTGGGCATTTGAATTTAGGACAAGAATTAATCACTCAATCAAACGAGCGAGAAGCCTTAGCTCAACTTAACTTGCTAGCAGGAAGTAAGGCAAAAAGTTCTACTGCATACACTGCGGCCAGAGTCTATTTACAGACTGGGATTGAGCTACTGACAGTCAACTGCTGGCAAGATCAATATAAATTGACTCTGAGTCTCTACGTTGCCGCCACCGAAGCCGCCTACTTGAATGCTGACTTTGATGGCATGGAACAGATAGCAGCACAAGTGTTGCAATCAGCCCAGACGATTTTAGACAAAGTTAAAATTTACGAAATTCAAATTGCTGCCCAGACAGCCCAGAGCAAAATATTAGAAGCGATCGCAATCGGAAGAGATGCACTCTTTCAATTGGGGGTTGAACTCCCCACTGCACCTGACGAAGCCAAAATTGGTAAAGCACTACAAACCGTAGCCAGTCTTCAAGGTGACAGAGAGATTGAGGAATTAGTCGATCTACCTGTAATGAGCGAGCGCCACACTCAGGCAGCCATGCAACTGTTAGGAATATTATTCTCACCGATTCTACAGGCAATGCCAGGATTACTGCCCATACTGAGCGCAACAATGGTGAGTTTATCAATCCAGTTTGGGAATGCACCAGGATCAACGGTGGGGTATGCGATTCACAGTATGGTGTTGTGTGCCTTTTTGGGAGAAGTGAAAACAGGCTATAGCTTTGGGCGATTAGCAATGAACTTGCTCGATCGATTTAATGTCGGGGAATTTAAGTGTAAAGTTCTACTTCTGTTTGCGGCTTGGGTTCAACATCATCAGGAACCTCTTAGGGCAACGATGCTGACGATGAAAGATGGCTATGCAACTGGTATAGAAACTGGTGATTTTCTCAACGCTGGCTATAACTCCCTCAATTACTTCATTGCCAAACTTTTTGGTGGGGTAGAACTGGACATTTGGGAACCGGAAATAGCAGATTACAGGGCTGTCTTAGTGCAGGTAAAACAACATTCTGCCCAGACTTATTTAGATATGATGCAGCAGACTGTGCAGAACTTGAGGGAAGCCCGTATTCTGTCGGATTGCTTAATTGGCACTGCCTACGATGAAACGGTGATGCTTCCTAAGCACCATCAGGATAAGGATCTCACAGCGATCGCTATTGCTTATACTTACAAACTGATGCTTGCCTACTTTTTTGGTAACTACACGGCTGCCCTAAACTATAGCGCCCAAGCCAAACAGTATTTGATGGCAGTATCAGGGATGATTTTTGTTCCCATTTTTCATTTCTATGCAGCCCTGACGCATTTGGCACTATTTCCCACACAGTCAGAAGTTGAACAAGCCGAAATTCTCGCCCAGGTAAAACTCCATCAAACCACTTTGCACCAATCGGCACAAAATGCTCCCACGAATCATCTGCATAAATGGCATTTAGTTGAAGCTGAAAAACAACGAGTGTTGGGCAATAAAGCAGAAGCACTTGAACATTACGATCGCGCCATCTCCATCGCCCAAAAAAACGAATACGTTAACGAAGAAGCACTTAGCAATGAACTAGCAACCAAATTCTACCTTGATTGGGGTAAAGAAAAACTTGCCCAAGGATATATGCACCAAGCATACTACTGCTACGCTCGTTGGGGCGCAAAAGCCAAAATAGAAAACCTCGAAAAACGCTATCCCCAACTACTCCAATCCATTCTGCGACACCAACGAATCAACCTCAACCCTTTAGAAACTGTTAACTTTCGTGGGATTTCCTCATCTACTCGCACTTCTAGCACTGACAGCAGCAGTATTTCCGATGTTCTGGATTTTACCTCTGTCCTCAAAGCCGCTCAAGCTATTTCCAGTTCTCTGGAATTAGATCAACTAATTACCAGCCTCACCCGCATTATCCTAGAAAACTCCGGCGCGAAAAAAGTTGCGCTCATTCTTCCCCAAAATGATACTTGGCAAGTTAGGGCAATTACCTCGATCAATCATCAGGAAATACAAACCATTTTTGCACCACAATCACTAGATACTTGTCAAGATATTCCTGTAAATATGATCAATTATGTCAAAAATACCAAGCAAACAGTCGTTATAGACAATTGCCAAACAGATATTATTGGCTTAGTTGGGGAATATATGCACCGAACCCAACCCCAGAGTGTATTGTGTACCCCAATTATTAATCAAGGGCGTTTGCTAGGGATTCTTTACTTAGAAAATCAACTGACTCAAGGGGTATTTACTAGCGATCGCCTTTCTGTTGTCAACTTCCTCTGCACTCAAGCGGCAATTTCTTTAGAAAATGCCCAATTATATAATCATCTCCACGAGCGAGAAAAGTTTCTCAGTAGCATTTACGAAGGTATTGGCTGTCTGATTTTTGTGTTTGATATCCGGGATAATGGTAAGTTTGAGTACACAGGATGGAGTAAATCTTGCGAACTTGCAGTTGGTATACCTGCTTCCCAAGTGCTAGGTAAAACTCCGCAAGAATTATATGGTCATCAAGGTACAGGAGTATATCAAAATTATCTGCGTTGTTTACAAACCCAAATACCTCTCACCTATGAAGAATGTCTCACATTTAATGACCAGAAAGCTTGGTGGTTAACTACACTAAGTCCATTAAAAGATGAGACGGGCAAAGTTTATCGCATAGTTGGGACAACTATTAATATTAGCGATCGCAAACAAGCTGAGTCAGTGATCACAGAAAAATCTCAAGCACTCGGAACAGCCTTAGAAGATTTACAACAAGCCCAATTACAAATTGTTCAGAGTGAGAAAATGTCTGCGCTGGGTAATTTGGTTGCTGGGGTAGCTCATGAAATGAATAATCCTTTGGGCTTTATTTCTGCAAGTCTCAAACAGGCTAAACCCACTATTGCTGATGTTGTTAAACACTTGAAACTTTATCAAAAAAGTTTACCTAATGCGGGTGATGAAATTCTTGATCATGCTGAGGAAATCGACTTAGATTATACCTTAGAAGATTTACCCAAAGCAATTGATGCAATGGTGATGGCGTGCGATCGCCTGAAAAACATCAGCACTAGTTTAAGAACCTTCTCCCGTGCAGATAAAGATTACAAAGTGCCATTTAATATCCACGAAGGTATTGACAGTACGATTTTAATTCTCAAACATCGCCTCAAAGCTAACGAACAACGCCCTGCGATTGAAGTAATAACTGAGTATGGCAAGTTACCGCAAGTTGAATGTTTTCCTGGACAATTAAATCAGGTCTTTATGAACATCCTTGCCAATGCCATTGATGCCTTAGATGAGTCGAATTCTGGGCGGAGCTTTTTAGATATTCAAAAAAATCCTCACAAGATTACAATTCAAACCTCATTGAAAGATAACCAGGTTCAAATAACAATTGCTGATAATGCTAAGGGAATGAGTGAAGAAGTTAAGCAAAAGATATTTGACCATTTATTCACCACGAAATCTGTAGGAAAAGGCACGGGGTTGGGGTTGGCGATCGCTCGTCAAATTGTCGTGGAAAAACACGGAGGTTTGATACACTGCAACTCCTGCCTAGGACAAGGCACAGAGTTTGTGATTACAATTCCAGTGCGGCAATGATGAGTGTTGAGTGCTGAGTGCTGAGTAAATTAAGAAGTACTCAGTAGTTATATTGTTGGGTTTGAGTAAGGCCCCTTGTGGGTGGTCTTTCTTTTAACTCAGCACGAGCTAAACGCCCCGCTACCGCTATAGGAATCCGCTTTGATTTCTGAACGAATTTGCGTAGGCAGGCAATAGGCAACAGTCAAGAAGGCTTCTTAGTTGTACTGAGTTTTTTCAGAAATCCAAA
>NZ_JAWJTF010000052.1:0-64471 GCF_048836525.1 Nostoc sp. CALU 546 | reverse complement strand
TTTTCAGTAAATCGCAAAGTTTTGCTAAAGAGCGATCGCTAAGTAGACACTCAGTAGAAGTTAGTTCTAAATAATACCTATTTTATAATTAAAACTTATATTCAATAAAAGAGGTTCAAAAACTGAAATTATCAAGAATGTACATCCACCCAAATAATGACCATTGACGACTTTACCAAAACAGCTTGCACTAACTGATTCAGAAACCCTTGACGAAGTTCTGGATTGTTTAAGTGAAAATATTTCTATTGAGACCCAAGGAGTTTGCGATCAGAAAACTCTATTTGAAATATTAGTGAGAGCAGCAAGTAGTGGAGATAGTATTGAGAATACAACAAAAGTTTTAAATAGTAGTCCATGTGGTAGCGATATCAGGTATCACTTAGATAAAATCAATAATTTTGAGCAGCTAGAAAATCAAATCAATTTAGCTCTCAAAAGTAGAATTCCTCATCGTATTAAAAATGCATATCATAAAATTGCCATTGATTTAAATTTAATTCCTTACTATGGGAAACCTGATAGTGATGAAGACCCTTATATTTATAGAAGTCAGGCTAAGTCAGGAACTTGTTCTTTTTATGCCTATGCAACTTTATATATATTAACCAAGGGGAAACGGATTACACTGGCGATTAGAGGAGTACGTTGGTTAGATACAAATGTTGCCATTATCACCTACTTATTAGCTGAACTTGAGACTATTAAAGTAAATGTAAAAACACTGTATTTGGATAGAGGATTTTTTAGTATCGCTGTAATCAGGTGGTTGCAAGCCTTGGATATTCCCTTTATAATGCCAGCGATTAGAAGAGGAAAAAAGGGTGGTGTAAATCAATTTCTTAAAGGCAGAAGTAGTTATAAAACTACTTACACAATGGGTGAAGAGAAAGATAATAATGTTACCTTTAGCTTATGGATTATCTGCAAATACAAAAAAGGGACAAGAAAACAACATGGTATTGAATACTTTGCTTATGTTGTTTATAAGTCGAAAATAAACCTATCTTACATTCATCAAGATTATCGAAAAAGATTTGGAATTGAAAGCAGTTATAGATTAAAAAATCTATGTCGAATCAGAACAAATAATAAGAAGCCCGTATTGAGATTATTATATGTTGGTATTTCTTTTGTGTTAGTCAATATTTGGGTTTATCTTCTTTGGTTTAAGATTAGTCGAAAACGAAAGGGTAGGCGATTAATTTATCGTAACCTTTTCTGTCTTAAACAAATGTTAGCTTTTCTACGTCAAGTTGTTGAGCGCAAATATGGAAGTGTTAAAGGTATTTATATTCCATCGGGTTAGCAATCGTTAAAAGTTGCTTAACTATAAGTAAAAGTAATTTATCCCAGCCTACGGGTTAAGATAGTTTCGCAGAAAATGTATCTCAAGTTACAAAATATTGGCGATCGCTCTCTTGGAAAAAACTTTGCGATTTACTGATTTTATGCTTGGTGCGATCGGCCAGTAGCTTCGCTGAATGCGTCACAAATGATGAATCGCGTTAAATTATCTAAAAACTAGAGTTGATGGACGATTTTAATTGTGTGGTCAAAGCTATGCAGTAATAGCAGAGTGATTTTATCAGCTCTAGGACATTCTAGTATTATTTATCTTTGTCCCAATAATTGATTGCTCTTTATCCTTGATCAAAAATTTAGAACTATTAATTCTGATAACTTCATAACTTTCTGGCATAAACACAGAACCTAAAGTAGCTATCATATCTGCAAGAGAAATCTTAAACGCTAGTGGTATCTTTAAATTAAAAAAGGATTTGGGCATAGTTTTAACATTTAAATGCAATTTTTTTTGAGTTACGTACCATACACCAGTAAATTTATTACCTGTTATCAGTTCTTTGGGTTTAGAGAAAAGAAGCATTTGAACCCTGTTCTGCTCATAAGTCATATCATCTTTAAATTCAATAGTTATTTTTTCTGAATACGTATCAAAACGCCATTTTCCCAAAAGCAAAATTTCTATTTCTACATCAGAATGCTTACTATTACTCATGTTGATCCTCAAATTAGCTTTAGCTCTAGTTTTTCCTATTATTAACAAATGTGTGATTAACACATGGCAAAGTTTCGCTACAACTTTTTGCACGAGAAAAAAATAAGTGCATCTGCCAAACTAACCAAGACTTTACTCGCCAAGCTCCCATTGAAAGGTGTTCTGTAGATGATTTTGCGGATAAGTCAAAGCTATCTTGGTCATAGTGTAACCATTTGGCTGGTAAGTGTCCCATCGGTGTCATCGGAGACAATTTAAAAGTTAATTGCTCATAGTCTAGCCAGTTCCCCTCTTTTCGCCAACCAAGGCGATCGCCGAGTCTCTTTTCTGTTTCATAGTCTACTTGACCACCCATTTCGCTCCAGATAGTTTGCTGAATACTGAAGCCGAAATAACCATAACTATATTGTTCCCAAAGTTGATCAATGGAGTGGAGTTCTTGACAAGAAAAGTTATCAATATCTTCCTTATAAACTTCATTCCAATAATTCTTATTCATGACTTTTAGCATTAGCTTAGTGGTTTCAATATCAGCTTCTTTCCACTTATGCTGCGCGAGGAGATCCTGCAATTGGGTATAATCAATATCTTGATTGCTGGAAAATTCTTTTGTCAATCTAACGTTGTTATTAGTCAGTCCCATCAATCCTGTTTCTTCAACAGTAGATAGAGGTGCTGTAGAGACAAAAGTTACTTCTGCTCTTTGATCGGTGAGTTGCTTGGATATATAGTTAGATATTAAATCAATACCCTTGTCTAAAAAGACGCCATTTTCGCTCAAATCAAAATTATGGATTTGCCAATCTAGTAATTGAGATTGAATAAAAGCATCTTTTAATCTGGCTTTTTTCTCATAGCTTGTTACCATAAAATCGAGAAAAGTTTCAGAAATTGCCTCGTTCTCTTCAAGGTTAAATAAATTGGATTGATTCTTTAAAATACTATCACCTAGATTTTTAATATCTCCGACAGTTGTATAGAAATATTCATCTACTTTTACGACTTCATCTATTAAAGATTGAAAGGGACTAAAGTAATCTTGTAAAGAATTTTCAAAATTAATTGCAGTATGGGCAATTTTTGCTATATCTTGACGAACCTTATAGGCTTTTCTTTGATATTCGTAAATTTCTTGATGTACTTCTAAATCTTTAACTATTTGCCGAACAATCTCTTTTTGATTTTTAGTATCTTCTGCAAGGTTTTTAATTCCTTCACCAAGCAATCGAATTTTTTCTAACATTAAAAAATACGCATTGCTCAACAGTAAAACTGCTTTGAAGTTTTCTTGCTTCTCCCATCTTAAGCCATCAAGAATTTTCGGATTTCTCTCATTTTTTAGCTCTAATTTTCTTCTTTTCTCTTCTAAACTTTTTATTTCCAAATACTTGTGTTTGAATAATGTTTTTAAATCGTCTGTAAGAGTTAGTAAAAAATTATGATAACTATCATGATAAGTTTCTAGAAAATCAATAACATGACTGTAGTCCTTAATAAATAATTGGATTTCATCAAAAATTTCTCCCTGGCTAATTTCTTCTTTTCGTTTAATTATCCCACCAAACTGGTGATGATATCGTACACCTTCTTTAATTAATCTTTGACGTTCTCTAATTTTTTTCTGAACTGTTTTTACACCGTTATTCTTGAGAACTGGTAATTGATAGCTTCGTTCATAAATTGAAATAGCTTCGTAAGTAATTAGTTGTCTTTGCTGTTTAGTTAACATAACCTTGATTTGCAAAAGTATGAATATTCGTTAATCTCTTACCCATTTCAACACCTCCGGGTGTTTGTCATAGAGCTATTGATTCAGCATGATTACGAACATGAGTCAGCGCATAGTTGTAAAAATCAGTTGAGGCTATTGAGGCTGACTGAATAACTTTGGTATTGTACTATATTTACTGAACCAAGAAAAAGTAAAAATTTAATAGGCAAATAAATATTGAATTAATATTTTTTCTACTTAGCTAATACATGACAATATGGATTATTTAAAGACCCCATCTTGCCATAGTTCCAATATCTCTTTGGCTGTAAAATAGCGTTCTTGCTCCACAGAAAGAGATTTAATCACTGAGCGCATTTTTTCATATTGCTTCATTGATTGAGGATTTTGCAGTTGCTTTTCAAATAGATATTGAAAATTACTGACTCCACTCCATTTGCCGAAGAGAACCTCTATAGTGTTGTAAGGCAAAGCAGCATAGCTTTGAGGGTCGCAAAACAAAGAATTGACATGGATACCTGATTCGTGGCGTTGAGCGGTTTGAGAGTAAGGTGGCGCTGGACGAACTCCCAATTGCTCGATGTAATCAGTCACCGCGACGATAGCATCATAGTTAATCCCCTTCACTTCAATTCCGAAGCGGACTCGCAACCCATTTAAAACCTGCTCAATGGCAACATTTCCGGCTCGTTCCCCAATCCCGCAAAAAGTACCCGATACTAAAGTTGCTCCAGCTATGACGGATTGGAGAGTATTTTCTAGAGCCAAGCCCATATCATTGTGGTAGTGTACCCCAAAAGCAACCGCAGTTGTACGTTGGAGCAGGTCGTTAATCCAGACATAGCTCTTTTCTGGACTGAGGACTCCGACTGTATCACAAAGCAGAAAGTGTTCAATATAAGGGCCAAAAGAGCGGATACATTGCACTAAAAAGTCAAAATCGGTTCTTGAGGCATCCTCAGCGGCGAAGTCTACAGTGAGTCCAGCAACCGTAGTGGCATAGCGCAAATTTTCGACAATTACATCAATAGCATTTTGGCGAATTCTATTGATAACGTTAACGGGGACATCATCATCAATAGTTTTTCCTTTAAACTCCTTCATCAGACGAATCTGAGGATCTCGTAGAAACAAGAGTCGATCAGAAAGACCATGAAAAAGGATAATGCGCTTAACACCACAGTCTTTTGCTTGATCAATATATTTCTTTTCCATTAAGGTAGCGGCAGTAATTAATCTATCCAATCCCTCTGATACTAATGTTTTAGTCAGTTCAGATTCTTGCTCACATACACAGGGCATAACATCGAGTCCATCGACTCCCGTTTGAGCAATTAGATGGGCGAGTTTTTGTTTAGTTTGGCAAGAGAAAAAAATGCCTGCTTGTTGTTCCCCATCCCGCAGAGTTTCATCGTAAATTTTGATAGGAAGTGTTTTCATTAGACCTCTCGCAAAATTATGTTAAATAAGGAGTCTGAATTCAGAATTCAGAATTCAGGAGTCAGAATACTCTAATCTGATCCATCTACCATAAAGGCTTGTAATTGTGTAGCTAATAGTTTGACATGGGGTTCATAAAGCATTTGACCGTGGTTTCCAGGTACAGAGATTACCTTGACAGGCTTTTGAGTATAGGTTTGCCATCCCCAATCGGGTAGATGGTAATCAGAAAAGGCTTGTAGTTCTTGTAAAATAATCTCCTTAACTTCTTGAGCGCGGAATAAAACAATGGGAGCAGAAATTGGATTAGTAGGCTGATAATTTGCATAGTTGAGCGTTAGTAATTTCATCACTTTCATATTGATTTTTAGTAAGGAAAGGGTGGAGTGTTCGGGTAAAATATTATTTCTGTACAAACATTCTGCTGCCAGTTCCCACCTGGCTTGGTCATTTGATTGAGCAGCTAAATCGTCATATTGCAGTCCTAAATAAACTCCCTTTAAGACTTCAATTCGTCGAATCAATTGCCAGATCCAATCAATCTCTGCTCTATCAGTAAAATACTCAGGTTTAGAAACTATTCCAGCGTCCAAGATAGCTAGTAAACTAACTATTTCACCTTGCTGTTCGAGTTGGGAAGCCATTTCAAAAGCAACAGCACAACCTGAAGAGTATCCTGCTAATATATATGGACTTTTAGCTTGCTGTTGACGTAATAGATTAATCAGTTGACTTGCATGAGTTGCTACTGATTCAGGAAGTAAGCTAGAGCCGTCTCGTCCTGGAGTTTCGAGTCCATATATTGGCCGCTCAGTTCCTAAATTGATTGCCAAATCTCGAAAATAAAAGCCGTGTCCGTTTGCGCCAGGAAGAAAAAATAGAGGTGTTGCATGTCCTTGATGTTGGAATGACAGTAAATCAGGATTTGACTGTTGAACCTCAGTATTACAAAGTTGTTCTGCTAGTTGAGCAATAGTAGGATTTTGAAATAAACTACTTAAAGAAAGTTGTTGCTCAAATACTTCTTGAATATTATTTAGTAGTTTAATCGCTAATAAAGAATGACCGCCCAAGTCGAAAAAATTATCATGAATCCCAATGTCTTGATGTTCGAGTACAGTAGACCAGATTTGCACCAATTGTTTTTCAATTTCGTTCCGTGGGGGTTCATATAAACCCTGATTTACACGATTTGGAGCAGGTAAAGATTTCCGGTCAATTTTGCCATTGGGAGTTAAAGGTAACTCATCCAATACGATGATTTGAGCAGGTATCATATAATCGGGTAGCCGGGATTTGAGATGATTCTTCAATTGGGTAGAAAAATCATTGTTTATTCCCGTTACATAAGCAATTAAACTTTGGTTACTTTCAGTTTTAGATAAAGTGACAATTGCTTCTTTAACTGATGGATGTTGCAACAAAATCGATTCAATTTCACCGAGTTCAATCCGAAAACCCCGTAATTTAATCTGTTCGTCAATGCGACCTAAATACTCAAGGTTTCCATCAACTCCCCATCTTGCTAAGTCGCCAGTTTTATAAATTCGCTCAATTTTACCGAATAACTCAACTTTGATAAATTTCTCGGCGGTTAAATCAGGACGTTTGAGATATCCTCGTGCCAAACCCACTCCCGCAATACACAATTCTCCAGGGATGCCAGGGGGTAATGGTTGATTGTGAGCATCTAATATATAGATGCGGATATTAGATATTGGTTGACCAATAGATGGTTTTTTACCATTAGGATGACAGAGTGCGATACTAGCACAAATTGTAGATTCTGTTGGCCCGTAGCCATTGAATAAACTTCGTCCTATTGCCCATTTTGCCACTAATTCTGTTGGGCAAGCTTCACCAGCAACAACTATAGTTTGGCAATCAGGTAAAGCAGCTTGCGGTAATAAAGATAAGACTGAAGGCGGTAACGTAATATGGGAAATTTTGTGTTCTTCTAAGAAGTTCACTAAGTCTTGACTAGGTAATAAGGTTTCTTGCTTTGCTAGATACAAACAAGCCCCTGCGGCGATCGCAGTAGCAATTTCCCAAATTGAGGCATCAAAGCTAAAAGAAGCAAACTGAAGCAATCGGCTTTGAGGTTTAATTTGCAAAACTTTGTCGATCGCCAAAGTTAAATTCACCAGTCCTCCATGCTCAATCATCACCCCTTTGGGTTGTCCCGTCGAACCAGAAGTATAAATTACATAAGCTAAATTATCAGGAGTACTTTGAGGATTAGGATTATCTATTAACGCAAAACTAAAAGTTACTCGATCTAAACAAATTATCTGGTATTTCAGTTTAGCTAGAGGTAATTGGTCTAATAGGAAACTTTGGGTTAGTAATACCGATGTCCCAGAATCCTCTAACACGAATTCAATCCGCTCTTTAGGATAATTTGGATCAATTGGCAGGTATGCTGCACCCGCTTTCAGGATACCGAGTAAACCAATAATCATTTCAAAAGACCGTTCAACACAGATAGCAATTAAAGTGTCTGGCTGAATTTGGTGATTTTGAATTAGATAATGAGCTAGTTGGTTTGCTTTTTGATTGAGTTGCTGATAAGTTAATTGCTGAGATTCAAAGACTAAAGCGATATTATGAGGATTTTTTTCAACTTGTTGTTCAAATAAGTCAACTAGAGTTTTATCTTGGGGATAATCAGTTTGAGTTTGATTCCAGCGTTGTAGTTGCAGATATTCGGGTGCTGTCATCAAAGGGAGCGTATTAATAGGTTGTTGAGAGTTATCAATAATTCCCTGAAGTAGAACTTCAAACTGTTCCGCCATATTTTGTATAGTACTTTTATCAAATAGATCGGTGGCGTATTCCCAAATTAAATTTAACTGGTTATCAGATTCTATGACTAGAAGTACTAAGTCAAATTTAGCAAAGGGATAGGTTAATGGGAGCCATTCAATCTCTATTCCTGGCAAACTTAGGTCAGGACTTTCATTATTTTCCAGTGCTAACATGACCTGGAATAAGGGGTTATGGCTCATACTGCGTTCTGGTTGCAACTGTTCTACCAGATATTCAAAGGGAATGTCTTGATGGGAGTATGCATCTAAACAAGTTTGGCAAGTTTGTTGCAGAAACTCGATAAAACTTTGCTCAGGCTTGATTTGATTACGTAGTATCAAGGTATTGACAAAAAAACCGATTAATCCTTCCGTTTGGCTATGGGTGCGGTTAGCAATAGGAGAACCAATACATAAGTCTTCTTGACGACTGTAACGAGAAAGCAGAATACTGAAAGCCGCCAACAAAGTCATAAACAAACTTGCACCTTGCTGTTGACTGAAAGTTTTGATGGCAAGAGTTAAGTCAGGCGATAGGGAATAGCGATCGCGATCGCCTCGGTAACTTTGCAATGCTGGACGGGGATAATCGGTAGGTAACTCCAGTAATGGGGGAGCATCCTTGAGTTGATTTTTCCAGTAGTTGATCTGGGTTTCCAATACTTCCCCTTGTAACCAATTTCGTTGCCAGTTTGCGTAGTCGCTGTATTGAATGGGCAATGGTGCAAGGTTTGGGGTTTGACCTTGGGCAAAGGCGGTATAAACTTGTCGTAACTCACGGACAAACACCCCCATTGACCAACCATCACTGATAATGTGGTGCATATTAATGAGTAGCACGTATTTCTGCTCTTTGAGTTGCAGCAGATTCGCTTTAAACAAAGGCCCAGTATTTAAGTCAAACGGTTCTTGAACATGAGCATCAATTAAACGCTGGATATTGGGGGAGTCGGAAATCGTTATTGGTAAAACTCTTTCCCAGTCCCCAATTCCCAGTCCCCATTCCCCATTCCCCAGTCCCCATTCCCTTAAAACTTCGATGTCGTCTAAATTTGCGTAGTTTACCGCCGCAGGCATCGCAACCTGGGGATGTCCCGCCACTGTGGGGAAATACATTCTCAGACTGTCATGCCGATTCAGCAGATAAGCCAAACTAGAGCGCAAAGCATCAATATTAAGGTTTCCATCCAGTTGCAAAGCGATCGGCATATTGTAACTGGCTGATGGGCCTTGGAGTTGCGCTAACAGCCAGAGGCGTTGTTGAGCAAAAGAAAGGCACTTGGGCGCATCATCTGGCAAGGTCGGAATTTCTTCTGTCATGACAGTTGTGGTTTTGACAGAATTTAAGAATGCTAATATATCTGCTTTGTTGGCTTGAATTTCCTGCTTGAGTTCAGAAGTTAAGGCGTTTTTACTAGTACGAATTCGTAACTTATCGTCATCAGCCCAAATTCGACATCCTATGTTCTGCAAACGCAACATTAAATAAGCCACTTGCTCATTTTTTGTCATACTTTAAGTAAGTCGGTGCAATTAAAGCTAACTGGTGGGGCTGTCATTTGTCATTTGTCATTGATAAGGGTTTTAAGCCTATTTACGTTTCATAACATAAGTTGCTTTATTCCCATCTATTTACGTATCAAATTTTCTCCTAATTTTTTAACTATTCTGAATTCTGAATTCTGACTCCTGAATTCTTACGCCCATCATATCCATTACTTCCAATTCTACATTTTCGTAAAGGTCAGCAAATGAGGCGGTTAAGTTAATACTTTGGAGTTCAAAAACTTGGTTATCAGGTGTATAGGTTTGTAGCACCCATAGCCCTTGTTCATTACGGCGAAAGGTTTCAAATCGTTGATGTTTGCTATTAACTAAAACGTATTCCTCTAAGCTGTCAAGGGTTTGATAGTCGTTGAATTTGTCACCTCGATCAAAGGCTTCGGTGGAATCTGATAGGACTTCAACAATAAGCTTAGAAAAGCTTTTATAGGTTGGGGTTTCTCGGTCTTTAGGGTCACAGGTTACGAGAATATCGGGGTAATAAAAGCGATTACGTTTTTCAATCCTGGCTTTAATATCGGCAAAGTAAACTCGACAGTCTGATCCTCGCAAGTGGTTGCGAATTAATAAAGCGAGATTTAGTCCAATAGTATTATGGGTGTCAGTTGTTCCCGCCATTGCGTAAACTTGACCATTAATATATTCGTGTTTAATGTTACTTTTTTCTTCTAGTTGAAGGTATTCATCAGGAGAGATAAAAATGGAATCAGATATGGCAATCATAGGTTTTCTGATTAAAAGATAAATTTTGCTTAAGGATGTGTTTTCAGGTATGGTAGTTTAAAGTTCGATTTCCTCTTCATCTAAGTTGAGAGGCTGCATACTTTCATCAGTGAAATTAACCCAAATGCAGGTATCAAGATAACTTGCTAATTCAGTGATGGTGGGAAACTCAAATATTTTACGTAGAGGTAACTCGACTTTGAATTTATCACGGATGCGGGCAATTAATTGGGTGGCTAATAAAGAATGTCCACCCAAGTTGAAGAAGTTATCATAGCGGGCGATGGCTTCACATTTAAGCAGCTTCGCCCACAATTCGGCAAGCAATTTCTCTGTCGAGGTTACAGGCAATTCAATATCTTTTGATGCAATGGTTGCATTTGCTATAAGTAAAGCTTTACGGTCTACTTTTCCATTTGGTGTTAGTGGTAGTTTATCTAACACAGTGAAATGGCTAGGAATCATATAATCAGGCAGGTTTTGACCTAGAAAATCACGCCATTCAGCGAATATTGTTGGATCAACTTGATTGCTGCGATATTGTAACGGCTGGTTTGAGTAATCTTGCCAAGATTTCAGGCGCAAATTTTCACCCTGAGCAAATCTTGGTAATATTGCCTGTCCAGGGATATTCCTTTGAAAAACAACATCGTAATTAGCAAAACCTGTGGGGCTATATTGAATGAAAATGGTATAGGGTAAATCTCGCACTAAAGTTCGGAAAACTTCGGGTTCGATGCCTGATTTAGCTTTGGCAACTGCCGCTTTTAAGTCTAAAATCTTACCATCTAATTGAGCAATTTCTTCTAACAGCACCATTTCTGAAATTAGACGCGCATTGGGAATATTGTTAATGCCTAATAAATCCGGTTGCTGAGTTTTTAAAATTCTCTCGATTGTTTCCAAATTCAGTTGTTCAACTTGCCAATCTAAGCATTGTAATTCGGCAACGGGAGTAGCTGCCCGATCTAGATGTAAAACAACGTCATAACGAAAACGACTCATTTCCGTTTGAGCATAACCTCGTTGCAATTGAATTTGCACATGACTAATCCGAGGAAATCTTTGTTTGAGGGCGATAAAGAAATCAGGGTCAATTAGTAACTCGCCTTCGGTGCGGATGCTTTGTTGAATCTGTTGACGCAAGTCCTTAATTGATAATTCGTCGGGGGCGCGATAAAATTCGGCTGCGGTGTGGAAAGCTTCTAATAAATGGAGATTTCGCACATCTCCAACAAAGATTTTTCCTTGAGTTTTCACAGCATTGATAGCCCCTTCGATTACTAACAACAAGTAATCCAAAGAAGGAAAATATTGAATAACAGAATTGAGCATTACCAGGTCATAATTATTTGTCTCAATGCCGTCAAACTGGTTAGCTGAACTTTGTTTTAAAGTAACTTTTTCTTTGAGAGATTGCTGTTGGAGATGTTGTTCAATATAATGTAACCCTGCTGCTGCAATATCTGTACCTAAGTACTTTTGACAATGGGGAGCAATTTTTAACAATAACATCCCTGTCCCACAACCGATTTCCCAGACCCGTTTGGGTGCAAGTTCAAGAATTTGGTCAACAGTTTTATCTCGCCATTCTTGCATCACAGGTTTGGGATAAGGTTTTCCTGTATAGCTATCATTCCAACTAGCTAAATTGAGGGTTGGATCATCTTCTGGATCTTGTGATTGATGGTAGGCATCATTGAAAACTTGTTGCCATAATTCCACCTGTTCACCTTGAAGATATTCATCCTCTTTACCTGTTGGGACAATGTATGCCACCAGACGTTGATCGAAATCAGTGTCTTCCCGAACTAGGACAACCGCTTCCTCAATTTTTGAGTGTTTGAGTAAAGATGCTTCAATTTCACCTAATTCAATGCGGAAACCACGAAGTTTGACTTGGCGATCGCTCCGTCCTAAGTATTGCAAATTACCATCAGGTAGCCAACGGGCTAAATCGCCAGTTTTATAAATTCGCTCAGTTTTACCGAATAATTCGACTTTGAGAAATTTTTCGGCGGTTAAATCGGGACGATGCAAATAACTCTGTGCTAAACCTGCACCTGCAATGCAGAGTTCTCCTGGTATTCCTGGGGGAAGGGGTTGGTTGTAGCTATCTAGAATGTAGATGCGGGTGTTAGCGATCGCTTTACCGATAGTTGGTTCATGCTGGGCATTTTTGGCGACTTTCGTAAATGTAGAGTAAGTTGTGTCTTCAGAAGGGCCATAGAGGTTATAAACTTCTCTTACAGATGTGGTTTGATATAAAGCCTGTACCAGACTATTTTTTAATGGTTCGCCAGCCAAATTGATAACTTGAACACTTGCGGGAATAGCATTCATATTCAGCAGTTGGGCAGCAGCACTTGGTACAGTATTAATCAAAGTTATCGGTACAGGACTCTTACGTGCTTGCTCAATGTAGAGTGCATTTTCCACCACGATCGCACTACCACCTTGAGTCAGTGGAACAAAAATTTCAAAAATGGAGAGATCGAAACAGATTGAGGTTGATGCTAAGACACCTGCAAGCTGTTCTGCGCTGTAAACTGAATGCGCCCATTTTACTAAAGCTACTGGGCTATATTGTGCGATCGCAACACCTTTAGGTCGCCCTGTAGAACCAGAAGTATAAATTACATAAGCCAAATCATCAGGGCTACTTTGAAAATTCGGATTATCTGTTGGCTGATTTGCCCATATTTCTTTCTCTAGAAATATTACTTGACAGGGATTTTTTAGTTTTTCTAGAAGAAGTTGCTTTTTATTGACATTTTTTGTTAGTAATACTTCTGCATTACTATCTTGAAGCATTAAATGAATGCGTTCTTGGGGATAACTTGGATCAATCGGCAGGTATGCCCCACCTGCTTTGAGAATAGCAAAGATACCGATGAGCATTTCCAGAGAACGCTCCACACAAATCGCTATTAATGGATTATCAGGCAATTGTTGCTCTGTTTTCAGTTCCAACAAATAATGCGCTAACTGATTAGCTTTCTGGTTCAGTTCTTGATAACTCAGGCTTTGGTCTTCAAACACCACCGCAATATTATCGGGTGTTTGTGCTGCCTGTTGTTCAAACATCGTTACCAACGTCTGATTTTGAGGATAATCAATGTTGGTTTGATTCCAAAGTTGCAGTTGTTGGATTTCTGCTGTTGTCATCAAGGGCAGTTTACTGATCGGTTGTTGAGAATTGTCGGTAATTGCTTCGAGCAAGACTTCAAAGTGTCCCGCCATGCGTCCAATTGTCTCTGCCTCAAATAAATCGGTGGCATATTCCCACATACAATGTAGTTGACCATCCCTTTCGCAGAGATCGAGTGTCAGGTCAAACTTGGCAAAGGGATAGTTTTGATCCAACCATTTAATATCAAGTCCTGGTAGATTAACTTTTGTCCCTGCCCCTTCGGTATTTTGCAACACGAGCATGACTTGGAATAAGGGGTTATGGCTCAAACTGCGTTCTGGTTGTAACTGTTCTACCAAATATTCAAAGGGAATATCTTGATGAGCGTAAGCATCTAGGCAAGTTTGGCGATTTTGTTGGAGTAACTCACTAAATACTTGCTCTGGCTTGATTTTGCTCCGCAATACTAAGGTATTGACAAAAAAGCCAATTAATGATTCTGTGTGGCTATGGGTGCGGTTAGCGATCGCACTACCAATACATAAATCCTCTTGACGGCTGTAACGAGATAGTAAAATACTAAAAGCCGTCAACAGAGTCATAAACAAAGTAACTCCCTGTTGTTGACTAATAGCTTTAAGTCTCTGAGTCAGTTCATTGCTCAAACGATATTCCTCACGCCCACCTTGATAACTTTGTTGGGCTGGACGGGGATGATCAGTGGGCAAATCCAGCAATCGGGGAGCATCACCTAGTTGTTGTTTCCAGTAATTTTCCTGATTGTCTAAAATCTCCCCTTGTAACCAATTGCGCTGCCAAGCTGCATAATCACTATATTGAATCGGCAACGGTGACAAATTTGGAGCATTCCCCGCAGCAAAAGCAGCATAAGTCTGTTCCCATTCACGTTTAAACACTCCCATTGACCAGCCATCACTAATAATGTGGTGCATATTAATCAGCAGCACATTTTTCTGTTCGCCCAGTTGCAGCAGTTTCGCTTTGAATAGGGGGCCAGTATTTAAGTCAAAGGGTTCTTGAGCGTGGTTATCTGATAACCGTTGTACGGTTTCTGCTTGAGTCTGGAGATTAAGTGACTGTAAATCTGTAATCGCCAGCACTTCTATATCATCTAGATTTTGGACGGCTACTTGCGCCTCTCCTTCTAGTGCGGGGAAATAGGTGCGTAGAATGGCATGGCGATCGAGGAGATAATCAAAACTTGCACGCAACGCTTCTATATTCAACTTGCCTTCAAGTTCTAGCGCCGTTGACATATTGTAGGTAGCCGAGGTTCCGGTGTCTTCAAGTTGGGCTAAAAACCAGAGTCTCAATTGGGCAAATGACAGATTTTTAGGAGCATTTTCAGGTTGTGGCGTGATGGGTGGTAAAGCAATTACCGAAGCGGCTTTGTCAATTTCTGTTGCCAAATCAGACAAAACACTCTGTTCAAATACCTTGCGGACAGGTACTTCTACCCCAAAAGTGTCACGAATGCGGGTAACTAATTGGGTTGCTAATAGAGAATGTCCACCCAATTCAAAGAAGTTATCTTGACGACCAACAGACTTAGCTTTTAAGAGACTTTGCCATAAGGTAGCCAACAGTTCTTCAGTTGGCGTGACTGGCATTTGAAAGTCCGTAGAAGTGGCTGCATTTGGTGTTGGTAGCGCTCTACGATCTAGTTTTCCGTTAGGGGAAAGGGGCAACTGATCCAATACGATAATCTGGCTAGGAATCATATAATTTGGTAGGCGAATCTTCAGGTAGTCTTTGAGTTGACTCGCTAAATTACTGGATTTTTCCTTTGCCGTGACATAAGCTACTAACCTGGGATTATTATCAGTTTCATATAAAATAATAACCGCTTCTTTAACTAAAGAATTTTGCAATAATAGCGATTCAATTTCACCCAGTTCAATTCGGAAGCCCCGTAATTTAATTTGAGCATCAATGCGACCTAAATACTCAAGGTTTCCATCAGAGTTCCATTTTGCTAAGTCGCCAGTTTTGTAAATTCGCTCAGTTTTGCCAAATAATTCAACTTCAATAAATTTCTCGGCGGTTAAATCGGGACGGTTGAGATAGCCTCGTGCTAAACCCACTCCCGCAATACACAATTCTCCAGGAATACCAACTGGTAACGGTTGATCATGAGTATCTAATATATAGATGCGGATATTAGATAACGGTTGACCGATAGAGGGTTTTTTTCCATTGGGTTCACAACTAGATATACTGGCGATGACTGTCGATTCTGTCGGCCCATAGCAGTTGAAGAAACGCCGTTTTTTTCCCCAGTGTGTCACCAACTCTGCTGTACAAGCTTCACCACCAACGATTACGGCTTGCAAATCAGGTAATGAGGCTTGAGGTAATACAGATAAGACGGAAGGAGGTAAGGTGAAATGGGAAATTTTGCGATCGCACAACAAGTCCACCAAAGTCTGACTAGGTAACAAAGTTTCCTTCTTGGCTAAGTACAAACAAGCACCTGCGGATAAAGCAGTGGCAATTTCACCAATAGACAAATCGAAACTAAAAGAACCAAACTGAAGCCAACGGCTGTAGTGTTGAACTTGAAAAATTTCAGCCCAGGCTAAAGCTAGATTGACAATTGCGCGATGCTCAATCATCACTCCTTTGGGTCGTCCCGTTGAACCAGAGGTATAAATTATATAAGCTAAATTATCAGGGTTATTTTGAGGATTGGGATTATCTGTTAACGCCGAACTAAAAGTTTCTCGATCTAAACAAATGATCTGGTTTTTCAGTTTCGCTAAAGGTAATTGGTCTAATAGGAAACTTTGGGTGAGCAACAACGATGTCCCAGAATCTTCTAACATGAACTCAATGCGTTCTTTAGGATAATTGGGGTCAATCGGTATATAAGCTGCACCTGCTTTGAGGATAGCGAGTACACCAATAATCATTTCTAAAGACCGTTCAACGCAGATACCAATTAAAGTATCTGGCTGAATTCGGTGATTTTGAATTAGATAATGAGCTAGTTGGTTCGCTTTTTGATTAAGTTGTTGGTAAGTTAGGCTTTGGGATTCCAACACCAAAGCGAGATTATTAGGGTTTTTGGCAACTTGAGCTTCAAACAAATCAACCAAAGTTTGATTGAGGGGATAATCAGTTTGAGTTTGATTCCAGTTTTGGAGTTGCTGAAGTTCCTCCTCTGTCATCAACGGTAGAGTATCGATTGGTTGTTGAGGATTATCGACAATTCCTTGAAGTAAAACTGCAAAATGTCCCGCCATCCGTTGAATGGTTTTAGCCTCAAACAAATCGGTTGCATATTCCCATTCTCCTGTTAACCCTTGGGCTGTTTCCCGGAAAATCAGCGACAAATCAAACAAAGTTGTTGTGTTTTCCCACTGGAAACGTTTAAGGGTTAATCCATAGACATTGGTAGCTTCTTCCCCATGCCCAATGCCCCATTCCCCATGCCCAAAAACTCCATCCCCTTTTGGGTGGAGTTTTTCATTTTGCAAACTAAAAGCCACTTGAAATAGGGGATGATGAGAAAGTGATCGCTCCTTACCCAATTCATCAACTAGTTTCTCAAAGGGTAAATCTTGATGATCGTAAGCATCTAGAATTACTTGCTTCACCCGTTCAAGTAATTCTAAGAAAGTTGGATTTCCTTGTAGATTGGTACGTAATGCTAGGGTATTGACAAAAAGCCCAATTAATGCTTCTATGTGGCTATGGGTGCGGTTAGCGATCGCAGAACCAACAACAATATCCTCCTGTCCACTGTAGCGCGAAAGTAACAGCGTAAATGCTGCAAGCATTGTCATAAACAGAGTTGTTCCTGACTTCTGACTTAAACGCTTTAACTTCTGTGTTAAATCCTGATTGAGTTCCAAAAACTCGCTACGCCCTCTGAAACTTTGAACTGATGGGCGAGATTTATCAGTGGGCAATTCTAACAGAGGCGAGACTTCAGCTAATTGTTTTTGCCAGTAATTGAGTTGGGTTTCGAGTACCTTACCTTGTAACCATTGTCTTTGCCAGTAGGCAAAATCGGCATATTGCAGTGGTAATTCAGTTAAGGGAGAAGATTCTCCGGCGGAAAATGATGTATAAAGGCTGAACAATTCACGGCGAAATATTTCCATTGACCAGCCATCACAAACGATATGATGGATGACAAGCAACAACAGATAAGATTGGTCATTCAGTTGCAACAACTTTACACGCAGCAAAGGTGGGTTTGATAAATCAAAAGGCTGTTGCAATTCTTTTGTCGCTAACTGAGTGGCTCTACTTAACTGATTTTCTTCAGTCAATTGTCGCCAATCTAGCACTTGCATTGTCAATTGAGGATGAGGATGAATCACTTGTATAGGCGACTCATCGACAATAGAGAAGCTAGTACGTAAGACTTCATGACGTTGAACAATTGCTCTAATAGCTTGTTCTAAAGCACTTATATTCAGAAATCCCTTAATCTGCCAGAAAAACGGGACGTTATAGACACAATTTGCGCCTTCTAATTGATCTAAAAACCACAGTCTTTGTTGAGCAAAGGAGAGGGGAAGGGGTTGTTCTCTCGATACGGATGTGAAGAGTGGAGATTGTTGTTGCTTCTTCAGTTTTTGTAGAACTAATTCTCGCTTATCTGGAGAAAGGCTTTCAAGACGTTTTAATAAATCGCTCATAATAATTATTGGAAATCACTTTTTTTAATCGACTCAAAAAGACTCAATTCATAACAAACCCTCTCTAAAAAACTCCGCGTACCTTTGCGATTACTCTGCGTTCCTTTGCGTTTAAAAACTCTACAAGCTTCTACTCACAAAAGCAATTGTTGTGTCACCTCTTCCTCTGACAACTGATCAACTTCCCTTAAAATCTGTGCTAAATCATCATTTTCTGCTTGTTCAATTTGTTGTTCGCTCACTTTTTGTGCAAGTTCAGCAATAGTCGGATTTTCAAACAGATAACGGAGAGAAAAATCTAGAGAAAAGGCTTCTCTTAAACGAGAAACAACTTGAGTAGCGAGTAAAGAATGTCCCCCTAACTCGAAAAAGTTATCGTGAATTCCCACCTGTTTTACTTTGAGAACTTCAACCCAAATCGTGGCTAATTCTTGTTCCGTTGGCGTGCGAGGAGCAACAAAATCAACCTCTAGATTTCTTTGAGAAGTATCTGGAGCGGGCAAAGCACGGCGATCGGTTTTACCATTAGGCGTTAGGGGAAATGCCTCTATAAATACGAAAATAGCAGGAATCATATAATCAGGCAGCTTTTTCTTGAGGAAATTTCGCACGGTGCTAGGTGTTGGTTGATTATCCTTAGTAACTAGATAAGCCACTAAATACTTGTTCCCAGGTTCATCTTCCCGTGCCGTAACTACAACTTGCTGAATGTCAGAATGTTGAATTAAAATTGCTTCAATTTCTGCTAATTCAATCCGAAATCCGCGAATTTTTACTTGTGTATCAATTCGACCGATAAATTCTATATTTCCATCAGGGAGACGGCGTGCTAAATCTCCGGTTTTGTAGAGTTTGTCTCCCTCAATAAAAGGATTGGCAATAAATTTTTCACTAGTTAATCTTGGTTGATTTAAGTAACCTCTCGCAACACTTGCCCCACCCACATAAAGTTCCCCAGGAACGCCAATTGGAACTCTGTGTAAATCCCCATCTAGTATGTAAATTGTTCTATCGCCGATGGGTTTTCCAATGGGAATTGAATGGACATTTTCAGCAAGTTGTTTGGGAATCGGGTAACAACAAGTAAAAACTGTACATTCGGAAGGGCCATAAGCATGAATTAATTGCGTTCTCGGCAATAATTCTAAAGCGCGACGAACATGAGGTACAGAAACAGACTCTCCCCCAAATAGCAGTTGTTTTATGTCTGACAAACCTTGTGGCATTTTATCAATCATGACATTGAATAACGCAGTAGTCAGAAACAAGGTGTTAACCCCTTGTTCTTGGATGATGCGGCTTAAATTTTCAGGTGTGGGAATTCTTTCTGGGTAAAGCACACAACACCCACCGTAAAGCAAGGGCGGCCAAAGTTCTAGGGTTAGTGCATCCCAAGAAATCGATGAGTGTTGTAGCCAGATTTGTTCTGCATCAAGGTGAATATAATCAACCCCAAACATGAAACCAATAATGCTGCGATGGGTAACTTCTGTTCCCTTTGGTGTTCCCGTTGAGCCGGAAGTATAGATGATATAAGCTAAGTTTTCTGGATTAACTTCACTGAGCAAATTGTCTTCACTGTATTGAGCAATTATTTCCCAATCTGAGTCAAGATTCACCACAGTTTGATTATGGATTGACAGTCTATTTTTTAAATTATTCTGCGTTAGTAAAATCGATGTCTGTACATCTTCTATCATGAACGCCAATCTTTCTGGAGGAGAATCAGGATCTAGTGGTATGTATGCTCCACCGGCTTTGAGAATAGCCAGTATTCCTATTACCATTTCTAGCGATCGCTCGACACAAATTCCCACCCGCACTTCGGGTTTAACTCCCAATGCTTGTAGATAATGAGCTAATTGATTGGCGCGGTTATTCAACTCCCGATAAGTTAAATATTGTTGTTTATATACAATTGCTAATGCGTTTGGGCTTTTTTCTACCTGTTCTTCAAACAAAATATGAATACATTTGTAATTAATAGAATTTGTTAGTTTTTGATTTTCTAGCAGAATTAGCTGTTCTTGTTCAGTTGCACTGAGTAGAGATAATTGAGAAATATATTGTTGTAGATTAGTTACTATTCCTGTGAGCAATGTTTGGAAATTTTCAATTATGCGGGCAATTGCCTGTTGCTCAAAGCGGTTGGTGTCATAAACAACCCTGCCAGATAATTGTGAAGCAGGATTAATCACTACAGTCAGAGGATAATTAGTGCGTTCAAAACAACTAACATGACTAACTTCTAAAGTTTTCTTGGTTTCCTGTTTAGCCGCATCTATCGGATAATTTTCAAATACTAAAATGCTTTCAAATAGTGGTATACCTGGAGGAATATCACTCATTTGTTGAATTTCTGCCAGGGAATAATAAGCATATTGTTCCTGTTCAAATGTCTGGCTTTGTAAATGCTTGAGCCAGGGTAATAACTCTGTTTTTCCACTGACTTGTACCCGTATGGGGAGGGTGTTTATTAATAGCCCCACCATCGAATCTACTCCTACAAGCGTTGATGGACGACCGGATACAGTTGCACCAAATACCACATCATTTTCTCCACTGTAGCGGGAAATTAGTAATGCCCATGCTGCCTGCACCAAATTATTCAAAGTTAAATGGTGCTGTCGCGCCACATATTGCAGTTTTTCAGTTACCGTTTGAGATAATTGAAACGGTTGCTCATTATATATTCTTTGTTCTTTTTCTCTGTTACCTATTAAAAAAGTAGGAGTTGCAAATCCCTGGAGAGATTTTTGCCAAAAATTCTTTGCTTGATCAATATCCTGTTGCTGTAACCATTGAATATATTCTCGATAGGGGCGAACAGGTTGGAGGCGTAAATGTTCACCTTGCTGATTAGCCTCATAAAAAGCTAAAACTTCTTTGAGAACAATCTGCATCGACCAGCCATCAAAGAGGATATGATGATGGCTCCAAATAAATTGGTAAGTTTGCTCTCCTAGCTGGATGACAGTGAAGCGCATTAGAGGAGCTTGAGCTAGATCAAATCCTTTTTGGCGATCGCATTTCAAAAAATCCCCTAGCTGCTGTTGTTGTTCATCAGCTGTTAAATGCCGCCAGTCCAGCTTTTCCCACGGGAGATCCACTTGCTTACTCACCATTTGCAAAGGCTTTTCTATCTCTTCCCAATAAAAGGAACTGCGTAAAGCTGAATGTCGCGCCACAACCAGCTGCCAAGCTTGCACAAAAGCAGAAAAATTTAATTCTCCAGAGAGGGTGCAAAGCAACTGCTCAAAATAAACTTCCGACTCTGGTGCATAAAGGGTATGAAACAGCATCCCTTGCTGCATGGGCGAAAGTTCATAAAGGTCTTCGATATTGTTCATGAAATTGGGGATTGGGGATTGGGGAGAATGACAAATGACTACTTCGTTTTAATTTTGCCTAGGAATTTGTCAAGCTGTTTTTGGCTGAGTCTGGCTGCTGAGAAATCTGAAGGTGTATGACCGATCGCACCAGGGGATTGACAGTGGGTAATGAGCGATCGCAATGCCTCCATGAACCCAACAGCCAAACCCTCGATGGTGTCTCGTTTATGAACTTTTTCGCTGTAATTCCAAGTCATTTCCAGCCTTTCTGCACGAATAAATCCGCTTACTCCTAATAGGTGGCTGCGCTGATTAACTAAACTCTGTTCAGCTTTAAAATCTTCAGCCAAACCCAATACAGCAGATGCCTTAAGTACCTGATCAAATTGACCAAGGTAGTTAAAACTCACTTGTGCTTGGGGTAAATCCCGTAATTTCGTGCGTATTTTCTCATCCGGGTGCAAATATCGCAACACGCCATAGCCGATGCCGCGGTTGGGGATGCGCCGTAGTTGTTCTTTGACTGACTTTAAAGCCTCCCCTGCCTCTTGTTCAACTTCTTCTAGCTGTAAATGAACGGGGAATAAGGTAGTAAACCAGCCCACAGTCCGCGACAAATCCACATCCTCAAACAAGTCTTCTCGTCCATGTCCCTCTAAATCAACGGGTAAAGAAGGTTCTCCCGTCCATTGGGCAAAGCTTTGCACTAGGGCAGTCAACAGTACATCATTAATTTGAGTGTTGTAGGCAGAGGGTACATCCTGCAAGAGGGCGCGGGTTTGTTCTTCAGTTAAGGAAAGTGACACAGAAGCGGTTGAGGCTAAGGTGTTATCCTTTTTACTTGCAGGATAATCTACTGGCAAAGCGGTAACTTTCAAACTAGACTCATTTAGCCAGTAATTCAACTCATCTGATGATTTGGCGTATTCTGTTAAGCGATCGCTCCAATATTGAAAGGATGTTGTCTTTGGTGGTAATTTAATAGCTTCGCCACGGCTGATTTGCTGGTAAGCTGTAGCCAAATCTTCGAGCAAAATTCGCCACGAAATGCCATCTACTACTAAGTGATGGATGATGAACAGTAACCGGCCAGGTTGATTATTGCCTAATTGAAACAATGCTACTCGTGCGATCGCTCCAGTTGATAGATTCAAGCTAGCCTGGAGTTCAGCATCGGTCGCTTTCATTACTAGTTGTTGTTCTTCTGGCGACAGGTGCGACAAGTTAATGACGCTAAATGGCACAACTTCTTGGGTAGGGGCGTTAATCTGCTGCCAGTTTTCCCCTTCTTGTATAAACTGCGAACGCAAAACATCGTGATGTATCAACAATTGTTGCACGACTCGCTGCAATAGCTCTGGTTGCAAGTCTGGCGGCACTTTTAGCATGGCTGACTGGTTAAAGTAATCAGGTTCGGGCAATTTTTGCTCGAAAAACCAGTGTTGGATAGGTGTCAGCGCTACTGTACCTGTAACTAACCCTTGTTCGGCTTTGACAGAGCGAGCAATTCCTGCCACAGCAGCTAACTCAGCAATTGTTTGGTACTGAAATAGCTGTTTAGGGGCAATTTGGATACCCGCCTGATTGGCTCTTGAAATTACCTGAATACTGAGGATGGAGTCGCCGCCCAATTCAAAGAAGTTATCGTGGATGCCGACTTGTTTTAGTCTTAAAATTTCCGACCAAATCGCTGCTAATTTCTCTTCTGTAGGAGTTTGCGGTGCAACAAAATTATCTTCTACACTCAGTGAAAGTTCGGTGGCTGGGAGGGCGCGGTAATCTACCTTCTGGTTCGGAGTCATTGGTAGGGCTTTCAGGAGTGCGATCGCTGAGGGCACCATATAATTAGGCAACTTCTGTTTCAGGAAATGGCGCAGTTCATTGAAAGTCGGCGGGAAACTCCATCCACTTGTGGGTGGAGAGGGATAGCCGCCCACCGACTTGGGGCATTGGGCATTGGGCATTGGTGACTCTTCCCCATGCCCCATGCCCCATTCCCCATGCCCAAAAACTCCATCCCCTTGTGGATGGAGTTTTTCATCAGTGGTTGGTTGCGGCTGGTGCGGAACAACATAAGCCACAAGGCGCTTTTGTCCAGGGATATCTTCACGAGCAATAACTACAGCCTCAAATACCTGTGGGTGTTGTCTCAGCACCGTCTCGATTTCTCCCAACTCAATGCGGAAGCCGCGAATCTTCACCTGATTGTCAACTCGTCCGAGATATTCTAAGTTTCCATCGGCGCGAAAACGTGCTAAATCCCCCGTTTTATATAATTTTGGATTTTGGATTTTGGATTTTGGATTGTGAAATGGATTCTCGATAAATTTCTCCGTCGTAAGTTCAGGGCGTTGCCAATATCCTCTAGCTAATCCGGCTCCGCCAATGTGCAGTTCTCCGGGAACTCCTATTGGTACTGGTTGCAGATATTGATCCAAAATATAAACTTGAGCATTACTAATCGGTCGTCCAATCGAAACGGAGTTAGTTGAGGTTAAACGATCTAACACCATTTTTTTGTGAAGCTGCATATAATTCACCCCCCGGCTATCGCCGTCCCCCCTTGGCAAGGGGGGACTACAGGGGGGTATTATTATGTGTCTCTTCATACATAATTGGTATAAAGTAGTTATAACCGTTGCTTCCGTTGGCCCGTAACTATTAAGTAATTGGGGTGGATTGCAGAGGTGAGCAACACTACTGTGCCAGTGCTTCACTTTTTCGAGTTGAGCTTCTTCTCCGCCAATAATCACCATTCTCAGACTTTCGGGAATTCGGGAATCTTCAGAGGTAAGTTCCGCTACTAATTGATGCCAGTACGCTGTGGGAAGATCCAAAACAGTTAACTGCCATTCTCGGCAACACCGCCAAAATTCATCGCTGGAGTGCAGCATTTCTTCGGTTCGCAGTACTAATGTTGCACCAACTGAAAGACAAGGTAAGATTTCTTCAATAGATGTATCAAAACAGAGAGATGCAAATTGCAGAATATTATCAGTTGCATTAATTCCATATTCATGCATAGCACTGATAACAAAATTCATTAGCGATCGCTGTTCAATCATCACTCCTTTAGGTTTA
This sequence comes from Nostoc sp. CALU 546, assembly GCF_048836525.1. Classification (NCBI taxonomy): domain Bacteria; kingdom Bacillati; phylum Cyanobacteriota; class Cyanophyceae; order Nostocales; family Nostocaceae; genus Nostoc; species Nostoc sp. CALU 546. The sequence goes on along the minus strand of NZ_JAWJTF010000052.1, from coordinate 39,967 downwards.
CCTGTAGAACCAGAGGTGTAAATAATGTAGGCGAGGTTATGCGGCTGAACGTTAGTAATCGGATTGGCTGTACTTTGCCCTGCAATTATTTCCCAGTCTTTATCTAAACAGATGGTTTTTCCGTCATAATCTGGTAATTTTTCCTGAAATCTTTCTTGAGTCAGCAGAATGCTCAGTTGCGTATCTTCGAGAATATCAGCCAGTCGCTTTTGAGGATAGCTAGGGTCAAGGGGAATGTATGCACCGCCCGCTTTAAGAATGCCGAGTAAGCCGATAATCATTTCTAGAGAACGCTCAACGCAGATACCCACTAAGGTTTCTGCTTTGACTCCTAAAGTTTGGAGATAGTGTGCAAGTTGATTGGCGCGATCGCTCAATTCACGGTAAGTTAGCTGTTGATCTTCTTGCTGAATAGCTACAGCATCGGGGGTTAACTCCACCTGAACTGCAAATAACTCATGAATACCCTGATTAAAGCTGTAATCTTTCTGAGTCTGATTCCACTCCACCAATAATTGCTGCTGAGTCTCCGTTAGCAGTGGTAATTCTGAAACTCGCTGCTCTGGGTTAGCAACAATCCCCTCTAGTAAATTTTGATACTGCTCTAGCATTCGTTGGATTGTGGCAGCATCAAATAGATCGCTGTTGTATTCTAAAACTAAGGTGATTCCCTTCGCTCCCGTTTTAGAACCGTTTTGCACGCGTTGCTCAGAACGCGGTATAACCAGGAAATCCAGATCAAACTTTGCTGATTTATTGCTGATAGGTTCATGCAAGCTAATGTCCAAGCCTGGGAGACTCAAGTCCGGCATGGGAGAATCGTGGAAGCTGAACATCACTTGAAATAGAGGATTGTGGCTTAAATTCCGTATTGGTTTGAGAACTTCCACCACCTTATCAAAAGGTAAATCTTCGTTGGTATATGCTTCCAATGTGACTTGACGCACTCGGTCGAGTAATTCCCGAAATGTGGGATTGCCAGACAAATCAGTGCGTAGAACCAGGTTATTGACAATCATGCCAATTAACTTTTCTACTTCGTGCATCCGCCGATTGGCAACAGCAGTTCCTACGCTTAGGTCGTTCTGCCCAGTGTATCGGTGCAATATTACCAAAAAAGCTCCCAGCATCGTCATAAATAAGGTGACACCCTCTTGACGACTCAAAACTCGCAGAGATTCACACAAATTGATGGGAAGTTCCACCCTAATTTGATCGCCATTATAAGTTTGCTCTGTTGGTCGCGGGCGATCTAATGGTAATTCCAATAACGGTGAACTACCGGATAATTGCTGCTGCCAATAAGTCAATTGGGTTTGGGCTTCTTGGCTTTTGACCCACTGTCGCTGCCAATGGGCAAAATCCACAAACTGGAGGATTGGCTCAGTCAACGGGGAAGGATTACCCAAACAGAAGGCTTGATAAAGTTCAAGCAACTCACCCAGAAATACATTAAATGACCAACCATCATGAATTATGTGATGTTCAATGTGGAGCAATAGATGTTCTTGGTTGCTCAACCTCAACAAAACCCATTTAACTAATGGTAGTTGATTCAAGTCAAACGGCTTTTGTACTTCTGCCTCAACTAGGCGCTGAACTTCTGCTTCTTGCTCAGATTCAGAAAATGTCTGGAGGTCAATAACTTTAAAGTTGATTGGTGGCGCTGAGTGGATTATCTGAAATAGCCGTCCATTCACCGCCGGATAAGTCGTGCGAAATATTTCATGACGGCGCACAATCTCGTTGAGACACTGTTGTAATACCGCCACATTTAGCTGACCTTTAAATCGCATAGTTGCCTGGAATTGGTAGGCACTACTTTCAGGAGCCACTTGCTGAATAAAGTACACTCGCTCTTGGGCAAAGGAAACTGGTAAGAGTCCCTCACGCCCAATTCGTTGGATGACGGAACGCTGTAACTGCTGTTCTAACTGACTATGCTGTTCGATTAGTTGAGCTAAACCTGCGATGGTGGGGTTTTCAAAGATGTGGTGAAAAGACAACTCGACTTGGAAAACTTCGCGCACGCGGGAAAGGATCTGAGTTGCAATTAGGGAATGACCACCCAACTGGAAAAAATTGTCATTGACTCCAATCTCCTCAAGTGCTAGCAACTCAGCCCAGATGACTGCTAAAGTCTTCTCAATTGGGCTACGAGGTGCGACAAAAGTTTCTTCGAGAGCGGGGCGTGTGCGATCGCAACCTGGAAGATTTCGACGATCCACTTTACCATTGGGTGTAAGGGGCAACGAGTCTAAGATGACAAAGACTGCTGGCACCATGTAATGGGGCAGCTTTTCCTGGAGAAAGTGTTTTAAAGTACTGGCACTATCAAGTTTTTGGTTAAGGACAACATAGGCAACAAGGCGCTTATCACCGGGGATGTCTTCACGGGCGATCACTACTGCCTGCTGTACATCCGAATGTTGAGTCAAAAGCGCCTCAATTTCTCCAAGTTCAATGCGGAAACCGCGAATTTTTACCTGATTATCGACTCGGCCCAAAAACTCAATATTTCCGTCTGGTAAGAAACGGGCTAAGTCGCCAGTTTTGTAAAGTCTCCTACCTCCTGCCTCCTCAAAAGGACTGGGGATAAATTTTTCCTCGGTTAACTCTGGGCGATTCAGGTAGCCTCGTGCCAAACCGTCGCCACCAATATATAATTCACCAGGAGTACCAATAGGAACTGGTTGAAGTTTGGAGTTCAGTATATATATTTGTGTATTGGAGATCGGGCGACCAATCGGTAGATTTTTTGCCCCTTCTGGTACATCCTGCACCAGATACCAACAAGCAAATGTTGTACTTTCAGTAGGGCCGTAAATGTGCAGCAATCGCTGTGGCGCTCCATTCCTCAGAACTGCTTTGACTGACTTTGGATCTACAGCCTCGCCACCAAATAGCAAGTGTCGCAGGTCTTTAAATGCCTGGGGAACAACGTTAGCTAAATGATTAAATAAGGCAGTAGTCAAAAATAATACACTAATTCCTTCCTCGCGTATGTAGGCTGCAAAATGCTGTGGTGAAAGCACAATATTCTGAGGAATTACTACCAAGGTAGCCCCATGCAGGAGAGATCCCCAAATCTCGAAAGTGGCTGCATCAAATGAAGTATTTGAGGCTTGAGCCATGCGATCGCTTGGTTCTAACTGCACGTAATTAGTATTGCACACTAGCCGATTGACAGCCCGATGCGTTATGGCGACTCCCTTTGGTGTTCCTGTAGAACCGGATGTATAAATAACGTAAGCTAAATTTTCAGCCGTCACATCGCTAGTAGGATTATCTTGGCTCTGGCGATCAATCGATTCCCAATCCTTATCCAGACAAACTGTTTTCACTCCGCTTTCAGAAAATTCTTCAACAAACTTTTGTTGAGTTAGCAGCACTTGTACTTGTGAATCTGAGAGCATGAACGCTAGACGCTCTTTGGGATACGTTGGATCTAACGGCACATAAGCTCCACCCGCTTTGAGGATACCCAAACTACCCACTACCATTTCCCAGGAGCGCTCAATGCAAATGCCTACTAGAACTTCTTTATCCACTCCTAGAATTCGCAAATAATGTGCTAATTGATTGGCTCGGTGGTTCAACTCTTGGTAGGTTAGTTGTTCTTTATTAAAGACGACAGAAATATTATCTGGAGTTTTTTCTACTTGTGCTTCAAATAACTGATGTATGCATAGATGTTTAGGATAATCTACCGATGTATCATTCCATTCAACTAATACTTTATGTCGTTCCTGCTCAGTTAAAGCACAAACATCATCAACATACTGAGTAGAGTTAATGATAATTTCTTCCATAATCAATAAATTTAGTATAAAGGTTAAAAGTTTTAGTAAAGTTATAGCTTTTGAATATATGCTTTACCCGGCTCTATAGCTATTTTTTTGAAAATAGGTAGACCGTTTTTCGGCTTGTGTTGGAGGATGTTTAAAAAGTCCTCTATCCTCTTAGATAACAGATATCTCAATACGGTTCGTTTAAGGTTTTTTGCCGTCAAGATGAAAGACTGATTATTGTAGAGACGGCGATTGAGCGCGTCTCTTGTCTTAAGCGAACAGTATTGACAGATATCTTGCACGAATCTTTAAAAGAATAAGGCCTTTGAGGCTTTAATCCGATGAGATCAGACTCAGAGGCCATTTTATTTGCTCACAGCAATTTGCTGCGATCGCTTTACTGACACCAATCGGAAAATAGAATACGACTGGATAAATGTCTTAAAGCAAAATACAGTCAGCTTTTCAGACTCCCAAATCCCAATCTAAAATCCAAAATAGTATTAGTGCTATTTGATTTAAAATGTCACCGAATGTAATAGTGAAATTATTCCTCGACAATTTCAATTGTTTTTGGTGGCTGAATCTCTTCAGTATCAATAATAACTTCTGGACTCAGTTCATTTCTCAGTTTGAGTTTTAGCTCATCTGAAATGGGTAAATCTTTAATTTCTTTGAGGAGATATCTTACTGATTCTGTTTTACTACGTTCTGTATAGACGGCCTTGAGAACAGCTTCAATTCCATATCCCGCGACAGTATCCCCTACAACCGTTATTAGACCAAGTATACCTATACCTCCGACAATACCGAAGGGCCCTCCCAAGGCTGTGAGGGCAGCAACAATAGCAGCATTACTACCTGCTGATGTGACTGCTAAAATCACGATAATGATGCCAGGAAGACCCAGACCAGCAAGTTTTTTAACGATTTCGTCCATTGTAATTACCTAAAATCCTTTTTTTCTTGGTTAAAACACGCTCTGATAATTCGATTTAATTGAGGTTTCAATCCCCAATCCCTGGATTTACCCCCCTTAATCCCCCCTTGCAAAGGGGGGAAATATCCGGTTCTTCCCCTTACAAAGCAGGGAAATATCCGGTTCTCCCCCTTACCAAGGGGGAGTTAGAGGGGGTGAAAAGGTCTTGTGTGTACACGGTAGCCCCTGCTTACCCATCTCACAAAATCGCATTGCTCCCATCCCCAGTTCAATCAAAGCGATCGCTAATTTTCCCATTTACAGCAGAGATAGCCACTGTTCTTGGTGAGGCTAAATAATTTTTGCCCGTTGGATCGCCGCTACGTCCTTTAAAATTGCGATTGGTTGCATAAATCCCTGTTTCTTCTTTTGCCAAAACCCCAAGTCCAGAATTGATACAAGCCCCACAACCTGTCTTGAGAATTTGTGCTCCTGCTTGTTCAAAAATATCGAGATAGCCTAACTCCTGGGCTTGTTCTCGAATTTCAATGGTTGCAGGTACAATAAACAAGTTTACACCGTCTGCCAGTTGGCGACCGTGCAAAACTTCGGCTGCTTGAGCTAAATCGTAGAGTTTACCCCCAGTACAAGAACCAATAAAAGCTTTGGTAATCGGAATGTCTTCTAATTGACTAATGGCAACCACTTGATCCGGTTTTGGGGGACGTGCCACTTGTGCTTCTAAATCACTGAGGTCAAACTGATAAACCCTTTCGTACTCAGCATCAGCATCGCCGCTAATCTCTGCAAATTCTTCTGAAGTTCGGTTTTTTACATACTCACGTGTCACCTCATCAGGAACAATCAAACCACATATTGCACCACACTCTACAGCCATATTGGCTAAAGTTAATCGTTCATCAAAGGGTAGTTGGGCAAGGATTGACCCTCTAAACTCTATTACCTTACCGCTAGCGCCAGCACAGCCGATTTTTCCGAGGATAAATAGGATAATATCTTTGGCACTAATTTTAGGAGACAAGGTTCCAGACAACTCAAATACTAGGGTTGGAGGAACACGAATCCACATATCTCCTGTGGCATAAATATTAGCCATATCGGTGGTTCCTACTCCTGTGGAAAAGGCTCCCAATGCCCCGTAGGTGCAGGTATGGGAATCTGTACCGGCAATCAGCATTCCTGGTCGGACAAACCCTTTTTCTGGGAGTAAAACGTGACAGATGCCCGCTGCTTCACCAGGGGAAACCATATCAAATAAGTGGCATCCTTGGACTTTAGCAAACTGAATCATCTGGTCATACATGACATGAGCTTTGTGATCAGCCCGGATGTCATTGACTTGGATAAAGTGATCGGCTACTAAAACTACCTTTTGGGAGTCCCATAACTTTGCTCCTTCTCCATACTCTTGATAAAATATCTTGGCCACAGGCCCGGCTACAGCATCATGGGATAAGGCTAAATCGACCTGGGCAAAAACCACTTCTCCCGGCTGGACGTAGGAATTTCCAGAGGCTTTAGCTAAGAGTTTTTCGACTAAAGTCATGGGGCGTGGCGGGGTGAAGCTACGAGGAATGGTGATTTTACCCTGACGACGCAGCTGATTAAAAGACATTAACCCACCGGCTAGTGCGATCGCATCAACTACAGGATTCTCCTCTTTCTCCCCCAAAATTTCTAAGGGTAGTCCAATATTGATGCTATTACGATAAAAAATTTCAGCGAACGATCGCGCCCGAATTTTCTCAATTCCCGCAGCTTGCAAGGCAATGGGGGCAACTTCTCGACTGGAACCACAGCCGAAATTTTCTCCTGCTTCAATCACATTGAATTTTAGCAGTTCACCTGCTCCAATAATATGTTCTAAAGCATACTTTTTTAAGTAATCAGGGTCATCTGTGGTCGCCCGATTGGCAGGAATAATATCATCGGTATTGATATCATCTCCCAGGTGCAAAACGTTATTTGCATGACTCATGAAGCACTCCTAATTGAGAATGTTGCACAACTGAAAGTTCTTCAAGTAAAAGGTCAACTAAGGTTGCAGTATTGACTAAAATTTCTTCTCCTTGGCTAAATAAATCAGCTGTTCGGTATCCCTTAGCTAAAATCCGGTCTTGCGCTGCAATAATTAGTTGGGCAGCCCGCACTTCCCCCCATTGTTGAAGCATTAAAATACAAGCTCCAAGGGTGCCAAGGGGATTAGCAATTCCCTTCCCAGCAATGTCTGGGGCTGTACCATGAATCGCTTCGTACAAACCAAATCCATCAGCATTAAGACTCGCCGATCCTAATAAACCAATTGAGCCAATTAATGCACCACCAATATCGCTAAGAATATCTCCAAACAAATTGCCCGCTAAAATTACATCAAACCGTTGGGGATTCAGAACCATTTGCATAGCTAAGTTATCCACTAGCATTGGTTCGATAACAACGCCAGGAAACTCTTTGGCTTCTTCTTCCACTAGACGAGTCCAGGGCAAATAAGGCAAGGCATTTTCTTTGTGGGCTACGGTGAGTAATCCTCGGCGATATTGGGCTTGTTCTAAAGCCTTGCGAGCAATTCGACGAATCTCTTCATCGTAATAGCGCATCGTATGATAACCATAATCTCCTTTATCATCTGAGCCGCGTCCAGATGGGCCAAAATAGATTCCACTCACCAGTTCTCGAACGATGAGAATATCAATTCCTTGAATTTTCTCTGGTCGAAGACTAGATTTATGTACGAGACTTTTAACGCTACGGATCGGACGAAGATTGCAAAAAAAGTCGAAATGCTTTCGGAGTTCTAGTAGTCCGCCTTGGGTAACTGCACCAAATACAATGCCATCGGCTCCATCGCACAATTCGGCGGTAGCTTGAGGGAAGTAACTACCCAGTTGTTCAAAGGCAGTTGCACCGAGCCAGCCATAGTCTACCTGTAAGGTAAATCCTTCAATTTTAGCGACGTGTTGCAGAATTTTTAAGGAAGCTTCCACAACTTCTGACCCAATTCCTTCCCCAAGAATGGCGACGATCCGATAAGATGGCTTACTTAAAGACCCCATTTCGACCTATTGAAAATTACTGGCTCAACTCCATTAACATCAAGAAAAGCTCAAATTTATGTTAATAAAATACTAATCAACTCATCGATTTCTTTACTTTTTTCTTGAATCAGTGTATTAGCTAAAGTTTGTAACTGCCGCAGATTTTCTGGCTTGGCATTATCTATTGCTTCGAGTTCACTTTTTAAGAATGTTTGAAATCGATAATAAGAACTTTTACTACCTTTACTATTAGATTCAAACAACCTTTCTAATTCTCCAGCTACTACTTCACTGCCACCGTCAAGCACAATATTTAACAGCGGTTTTGCCCATTGCAATAGTCCCCATTTTTTCACTTCGTCATAAGGGTAGATACTCGTCAGGGAACCGGTACCCAAGGATACTATCAAGACATCCTCTGTATTCAAGACTTGTTTATTTTCTTGTCTACTAATTTGCGCTTCTAAAATAGCCAAATTAGCTGGATTATTAGCGACTACTCCGCCATCAACTAAAGTATAGAAGCCGTTGGTATTATGAGAACTGGCAACACGATAGGGAGCAAAATAAGTCGGAGTTGCACTAGTTGCCAATGCCGCATCTGTGAGGGTAAAACCTGAGCATAACTTGCGGAATCTTTTCGATTCTGTCTGTTGTTTTTCGATTTTATTAGTAAAGAATATGGGAATTCGCTGCTCGATATCGTAGCTAGTTACGAAAACTTCTTTGAGATTATTTTCTAGAGGAGTGTCGCCAAAATATTGCCTGATAATTTCCTCTCTCCCCTCAGAAGAATATTTTGGTTGGACGAATATATCTTCTAGTTGACCGAGTATTTGTTCCCAAAATGGCTCGTAAAATATCTCAGCCCCATACTCAAGATATATTTGGACTAGATCCTCAGCGCTGTATTGGGCGGTGGGTGAGCTATCAGTGGCTTCTAAGTCTAATCGGGGTTTGGTTAATCCGAGTGCCAGAATTCCGCCGCTGGAAGTGCCAGAAATTAAATCGAACAAACTAAAAATCGGCTTTTGTGCCCGCTTTTCAATTTCTGCTAGTAGCAGGGCTGGGATAATGCCCCGAATACCACCGCCATCAATAGCGAGTATTTTGTATTTAGGATTAGCTTTCGTATTCATAGTTTTTGGCGATCGCTCCTGGGTTAATGTTTGCTGTAGAATATCGACTGGAACTGTTTCGGCTTTCTCCTCTTTTGGCTGGGGAGTTTGAATGTTTGCAGATTTTTCGCTCTGTCTTTTTGTCCCTTTTTTTGCCTTTGGGTGACGCTCCTCTGGCGCTAACACAGTTGTCGTCTGGGTTGGGATGCCAGTTTCTACAATTGGAGGAACCTCAACGGACTCTTGCTGCAACTCAGCTTCACTGACAGCAATTACTTCAACGGAGACAACTTCTGCAATAAACTGGCTTTCTTCTTCCAGCACCACAGTTCCCGCAAGGTTGCTCTCCTCGGAACTACTTGCTGTCTGTTCTTGTGTCTCACTCTCGTTTGATGATTTCGTAATTCCAAATGGAAATTGTGCTACATCCCAACTAGGATTGCCACGCAAGTTTCCATCAAAACCATTTCCAGTTTGGTCTTTTACAGTTTTTCCTTGTCCTTCATTTAATGTCCAGTAAGCAACTAATCCTTGTTCATTCCCAACTAAAAGCTGATCGCGATGCCTTTGGATTTCCGCTGGGGGACAGGGATAATTCCAGACGCTAATATTCGCTAATTGACCTGTGAAATATATATTGTTGTGTAAAGTCGCGCCCAGTGTTACAGAACTAGTTGCTTTATTTAAAGAGTCTCCTGTAAAGTACCCAAAATACTCATTCTCATCAAGATATATGCTCAGTTGACCTTTATTAAAAACAATGGCAAAGAAGTGCCATTGTCCGATAGTTAATTCTCCATTGCCAAAAGTTTTAATTTTCTTCTCAAGAGTCTCATCAATAAATATATCTATGTTCCCTGATTCACTGATGCCGAACTCAAAATTATCACTATATCGATCTGAAGAACGAGCAAAAAAAACATTGCGCGTGCCGTATGTAGTGGCTTTATCTGTTAGCTGATGAGGATTCACCCATCCAGAAATTGTAAAGGCCGAACTTCCTTGAGCAAAAACACCAGAAAAATCATTTTTGCCAAAGTCTATGTAATCATCTTGGCCATCAAATGTCAGCACTGATTGGCTATATACCTGGTTTGTCACAAAAGTTTAATCTCCAAATAGGATAATTCGTAATTCTAATTAATCAATGCAATAGATGAATAAACTATGTTTATTGGTAATTTTCTTGAACTACCTGTGTTAAACGTATTTTTGCCTTAATTAGGCAATTTATAGGAAATTAGTAATTTTTTATAACCAAAGATCAATTTTTTTTAAATCGACTAGATTTCTTAAAAATACACAAAGCTAGTAGTATGGCAATGCCCTTAGTCTCTACTCTCAAATAATCTCAGCTTTATCAAGAAAATGCAATAGCAGTTAAGGCAGTAAAAATAGACAGTTAAGACAGTAAAAGTGGACAGTTAAGACATTTAAGACAGTTAAGTAGACAGTTAAGACAGTTAAGACAGTTAAGTAGATAAAATGTCCTTTACAAAACTTAATTACGAATTACAAATTACGAATTATTTTAATATTCCCCTGCTCATACGACAACGCCAAAAGAGGGGAAAACTAATTATTGTAATACTTCTCGGTTAAGGAGAAAAGGGGAAATGAAAAACCTTTAACCCTTATCCTTTGACCTTTTCCCAAAACCTGATTCCGAATTAAAAATGCTTAACCGAGAAGTATTGCTAATTATTGTAACTCTCCCCAAATTCCTTGGTAGCGTTCCATAACTAGCCCTTAAAAAATTGATTGAGTTGATGGATGAATGTCTATTTTCTACAGATATAAAATACCTGTGGGACTTTTAATATTTAACTCTCTTCGGGTAAGAGATAATGCTTGTGTCCGATGGAGTTCAACAGCTTGGAGTAAACCTGAATAACTCAAATTACGTAAAGCTAATTGACCTTTTTTAGTGATATATATAGCAATACGGTTCAGTTAAGGTTACTGATGTAGATAATTTGTCTTTGAAGACGCGATAAATCGCCGTCTATACAAGTGTTTTGGGCTTATCTGAACTGTATTGATATATATAGCATCACTTTGAAAAAGATTTTTTAAGCTTATAAGGCTAGTACAGCACGGCGTAAATAAGCCACCCATTTTAAATGTCTGAAACCCTTGCAAACAATTAATTACGAATTACGTTAGCGACGCAGGAGCGTCATTACGAATTACGAATTACGAATTACGCCTTGCAGTACTAGCATATACATCCGTATATTTTTCTATGCCTCCTAAACGGTGACCATCTAAGCCATCAAGAGTGTGGGAATTAGCGTAGATTTAGATACGGTTGCGGTCTTTTGGGATGACTTGGGACAATGCCCCATTTCCACTGCGATCGCTGATTGAGGGGAAATCTGCACAAAGCTTTCATCAAACTCTCAATCAAAGCACACCTGCCATGCAACAAGCACTCCAGCAGATACTCAACTGTCCCTATCAAGGTGTATTAAAACAATTCGCACTCTTGCTAACGCCCCGCTCCGCTAACGCAATTCGCAATTCGCACTCTTGCTAACGCCCCGCTTCTCTACGAGACGCTACGCGAACGCTATCGCGGACTCGCTACGGCTACGCTAACGCAATTATGTTTTGTAACGGGGATTTTCCCGACACAAAACGTGCTGCCGCCTTTAAGCGACATATAGGCATGACACCAAGCAATTACCGTCGTTAGTTATCGCCCACATCTTTTGCTCTTTATCTTCAGATTTCAATCAATCCTAGACTGATCTGTATTGCCTGATTGACCAACGCTGTTGTTTCATCAGTTAGTTTGCCGAGGCATTTTACCAAACGCTGTTTATCTATCGAGCGAATTTGGTTGAGCAGAACCACTGAATCTATAGTTAATCCACCTTCTGGGGGCTGAACTAGTACTTCAGTGGGATACAGGGGGTGATCGAATTGCGAGGTAATCGCAGCAACAACTGTAATGGGACTATGTTCATTGGCAATATCATTTTGCAAAACTAGGGCAGGTCGTGTTTTTTGAATCTCAGCCCCAAGCGTTGGATCAAAGCTAACCAGATAAATCTCTCCCCGCTTAGGTTCGGCTAGTTTGCGTTTTGCTGCCATGCTTCTTCCTCAAGGGCAAACCAATCATCAGTTAGCTGGCGATCGCGCCCAGCGCGACGAATTGCCCCTTCTTTTAGCTGTTGCCGAAGTTTTTCTGTTTGAATCTGGGTGATGTAAGCCTGGATTGCGGCATCAATAAACCGACTGCGTTCGCGCAGCGTCTCCTCTGGAGAATCGCCCTTGGGTGCAAATTTATCAATTGCTTGGAGCGTTTGGGCTGGGAGTGTGATGTTAATTCGCTGATATGCCATTGATTCAGAGTACACACTACAGATAAGTATTGCTAGTGTAACACACAGTCAGGATGACAATTAGGGGACATCAGAAGAACCAAACGATTGATGAAAATCGTAGAAAATTTAACAGCTAAACCAGAAGCCAGTATTCCCCAAGCCAGTGGCACATGGTTCGCCATACATCAAACCATCGATGATTAGACAAGGACATATTCATGGGACAGTAGAGAGAATTGCCCAGCATAGGGTGGTGTTGGCGATTCAATGGCATCAAGAGCTATGTTAGGGTACTTCCTCCGCTAACTACTCTCCCACACTTTTTTTCGTTCACCCGGTGCAATGGTGCAATGACTGTAAAAATCACAACTAATTATACAGACATGATATTAATATGCTTAACTTCGAGGTTTTCGGCATATTTCTTATAATAAATTTCTGTTAAAGGAAGAGGTAAGGATGCAAAAAAACAATAATTTACACCCTAACTGCTAAGTTTTATGCTTCCTCTGAATTTTCACTTTTATGTCCTGGGGATGCTTCGTAAAGGGCATCAAGATGTTGACGCGCATCTTCAACGTTAATCGAACGCATTACCAAAAGCGGCTCTTTAATAAAGTTGCCTGCGCTATCTAATAACTCTGGATGGGGTGCAAACTGTTTTTTTGATGAATAATAACCATAGCTGCCTTGATTATTCATTGGCGAGGAATTCGTCGGGTAAGTTCGCTCCCGATCAAAACTGAACATGATCAGGTTACGAATTAAGTTGCCAACAGCTATAAATGCAAGGATTGTAAAAGCAAGAATGTAAAGCAGATGTAACATTGGATTTTCCTCCAGAGCAGCAATTTTTAAAACTTTATTTTGTAACGCTTTGTTCGCCGATACTGTGACTCACAGTTAAGACGAGTATTTGACACACTCTTTGTGCGCTTACATTTATATGGAGCTATTTGTCAACCGTTATTCCACTTACGGTAGCATAAGATACATTACTTTGTTAATCCAAATAATGTTAAGAAGTTGTTAAGAATTTTGTACTATCTCTTTAACGACTGATTTGCCATTTTGCATAGACGTTTCCTCTGCTTTTGCTTAGACATTAGTAAGTTGTCTGTCAAAATTTAGAAGATGCTCCCAGTTGCTTAGACTTCACGCCCTTGACGAAAGCGCATTGCGACATTCCAGCATTCTGTGACTAATTCATGCCAAGGCATTAACGTTGCCATATCAATCCCGACTTGTTTATCAGTTGCATTAAAGAGCATCTTCGCCGTATTTAGTTCATCTTGCGCTTGCTTAACTCGCAAGAGCAAGTCAGATTGCTCTTGGTGACTCATAAATGATAGTTGCTCAGTTTCGAGTAAATGGCGCGATCGCGTAAACCAATGCTGAAAATCTTCCAGCAGAGGTTCTAAAACTGTTTTTAGCAACTCAGTCCCTGGTAAATTTGAGTCTGACATAAATGAAAGGCATATTTCAAACTTGCTTACTAATATTAACGTTATTTACGTTTCTTAACACTTTTGCGATTTCTCTCATAATGTGAGGATAGAAAAATATGTAACAAAGAACACAGAATTTATTATATATTCTTGATGTCGGGATTGTACAGTGCCTTTAGGTAGGCGTCTATAGGTATATATGACACCGAGCTACAATTCATCAGATAATTTGGCGATCGCGGGGAATCCTGAATTTGATGCTCATGTAACAAATCAAAAATTTATCTTTATCTGTGATTGAAGAAGAATTCAGAAGTCAGGAGCCAGAATTCAGAATCAATATAATGTGGAATTCAAACCCGCCTCTTAAAATCACCACTAAGAGAAAGCGTATTTAGCGGGGAGTATTAAACCCCTTAATTCAAACACTCGCGGACTCTTTCTAAGCGTTGCTATACCGTTGGTGTTTGCGGTAGCGTCTCCCCTTGTGAGAAATCTGGGTTTACCGAAGAAAGGCAGAAGGCAGGAGGCAGAGGGCAGGAGGTAAGAAGTATCAATTAAAACTTTAGTTCTGGGTCTAAAGCCCAGTTCAAAGCAATAATTATACTGAGACTGCTTGCAGCGAGGTATAAAACGTCCTTACTTCAATCCCACTCTTTTAAGGGTGGGTTACCTCCTGCCTCCTGCCTTTATCCTCCTGCCTCCTGAAACTGCGCTATCCGCTAGTCGGATTCCAATTAATTCTGAATTTAGAATTCTTTTTTGATAAGCTGAACTGGCGAAAATCAAAGTCGTTATAGTTGAATAAGCCTACAGATTCAGATAAATCTTTTGTAATCACTTCGCCAACGGTTCAGCAGCCAATGTCGCTAAAATCATCTAATCAGTCAGAACACTCAGAACAAGTTGAAAAAATTTATTTACCGCGTACCAGCGAATCGGAGAACTTAAAAAAGATTCGCCACACTGCTTCCCATGTTATGGCAATGGCAGTACAAAAGCTGTTTCCCAAGGCACAAGTTACAATCGGCCCTTGGATTGAAAATGGTTTTTACTATGACTTCGACAGTCCAGAACCATTTAGTGAAAACGATCTCAAAGCCATCAAGAAAGAGATGGTAAAGATTATCAATCGCAAACTGGCGGTAATTCGGGAAGAAGTCAGCCGAGAAGAAGCCGAACGCCGAATTCAGGAAATTAAGGAACCTTATAAGCTAGAAATCCTGGCAGATATCAAAAACGAACCAATCACGATTTACCACCTGGGGAATGAATGGTGGGATTTGTGTGCAGGGCCTCATGTGGAAAATACCAGTGAATTAAACCCGAAAGCAATTGAACTAGAAAGCGTTGCTGGCGCTTATTGGCGTGGGGATGAAACCAAAGCTCAATTACAACGTATATACGCCACAGCCTGGGAAAGCCCTGAACAACTCGCTGAATATAAGCGACGCAAAGAAGAAGCGCTGCGGCGAGATCACCGGAAACTGGGTAAGGAACTGGGATTATTTATATTTTCCGATCTGGTAGGGCCAGGTTTACCTTTGTGGACACCCAAAGGTACTCTGTTGCGGAGTACTTTAGAAGACTTCCTCAAGCAAGAACAGTTAAAACGCGGTTATTTATCTGTAGTAACGCCTCATATTGCCAGAGTAGATTTATTTAAAACCTCTGGACATTGGCAAAAATATAAAGAAGATATGTTCCCCTTAATGGCAGATAATGAGGAAGCTGCCGCACAGGAACAGGGCTTCGTTATGAAGCCGATGAACTGCCCTTTTCACATCCAAATATATAAGAGTGAGTTACGCTCTTATCGAGAACTGCCGATGCGCTTGGCAGAATTTGGTACTGTTTACCGTTACGAACAATCAGGGGAATTGGGCGGTTTAACGCGGGTGCGAGGTTTTACAGTGGATGATTCTCACTTGTTCGTCACCCCAGAACAGCTAGATAGTGAATTCCTCAATGTGGTGGATTTGATTTTGTCGGTGTTCAATAGTCTGCAACTGAAAAACTTTAAAGCTAGACTCAGTTTCCGCGATCCAGCTAGTGATAAGTACATCGGTTCCGATGAAGTTTGGGACAAAGCCGAAGGTGCAATTCGCCGTGCAGTTGAAACTTTGGGGATGGAACACTTTGAAGGGATTGGAGAAGCGGCTTTTTATGGGCCCAAACTTGACTTTATCTTTAGTGATGCCCTAGATCGGGAGTGGCAATTAGGAACTGTGCAGGTAGATTACAATTTGCCAGAACGCTTTGATTTAGAGTACGTTGCCGAAGATGGTGTTCGCAAACGCCCAGTGATGATTCACCGTGCGCCTTTTGGTTCACTGGAAAGGTTGATTGGGATTTTAATTGAAGAATATGCAGGCGATTTTCCTTTGTGGTTAGCGCCAGTGCAAACGAGATTACTGCCGGTGGGTGATACACAGCTAGTCTTTGCTAAAGATGTGGTGGCGAAGATGAGAGCGTTGGGCATCCGTGCAGAAGTTGATACCAGTGGCGATCGCTTGGGTAAACAGATTCGCAATGCAGAGAAAGAAAAAATACCCGTGATGGCAGTGGTGGGAGCTAAGGAAGTGGAAACCAACACCTTGAGTATCCGTACCCGTGCCTCTGGTGACTTAGGTAGTATTTCTGTCGATCAAGTTGTGGATAAACTACAACAAGCGATCGCTAATTTCGATAACCTTCAGATCGATGTCACAAGCGGAGAGTCTGAAGCTAGCTTGGAAGATATCACAGGTATCAAGTCTGAAGAAGTACTAAACCAATAGACATCTGGTGAAAATTAATTCTGCGTTGCTCTAAATCCTTGGTAGAGACAATTCATGTAGACGCGGAGCGGCTTCCCGCAGGGTATTGTCTCTACATCATTTTTGGAGATGTCTAGTAGGCTGGGTAATGCCCAGCCTCAAAAATTAAGAACAGCCCTCAACATATTCAACTTCCGGCAATTTACCCGCTCTGAACTGAGTGACAAGCTTACCATCAGTCTCAAATACTACACGATAGTTGCGATCGGTGCGGTCTTTCGGGATGAAAGTTAGGTAATGTCCCTCTTGGACGTATTTATGAGGTGTGACTTCAATTTGTCCTGGGTAAAGGGACTTGATTTGTGCTTCAGTGTCGCCAATTTTTGCACCTTTGAGGGTAGTAATCTGAGTATTTTGCCGGATATCTACTCTAGAAATGCGACCTTGTGTCACCATGAACGAAAGATTTTTGGGTTCATTTTGTGGCTTAACATAGTAGCAATTGTTATTTGGTGGATCGCCCACTAGCTTAGTACCAGCAGCCTTTGCTGCTTGGGAAACAGTCATGCCAACTTTTACTGTGCCGATGCCATTGATAAAAAGTTTTGACTGGTTTGTTAGTTTTGCCTTTGCTACAACTGTGCTGACAGTCAAAGAAGAAACTGCCAGTGTTACTGTGACAAAAGTCAATAATTTAGTTTTGCTATTCATAAATTGTAGATTTTCCTCAGTTAAATCGATAATTTCGTTCTATTATCCATTTCGTAATTCGTAATTCGTAATTAAGAGAGTCAGACTTATAACCCTCGTAGGCGGGTTTTGTATGTGTAGCCGCGACTTCTAGTCGCAAAAGCAAGTAATAATTTAGACTTTTCAAATAACCTCTTAGCAAGTATTCTTATTTCGGTTACATTGAAATTTACTGAAGAAGGGAACAGGGAACAGAGTAGAGTATAGCGAGATACAAAGTCTCCACAACCTAAGTTTCACATTTTTAAACGTGTGTTAATTCTGCCTCCTGCCTCCTAAAATCTAACTCCTAACTTCTCGCTATAAAAAATGGTTCCTTCCAGACGAGTTTATTTATTGTTGGTTTTGGGTATAGCGATATCTACGACGGGCTACGCCTACGCCCCGATTTTATTCTTATTTCCCACTATCAGAGCAACCATCGTCATCACTGTGCTATTTGATGCCATCGTTCTAGGATTGATGATTGTAGATGGTTTACGGGTGCGGCGTTCTCGTGTGCAAATTACCCGCGAATTACCGTCACGATTATCCATTGGGCGGGATAATCCTGTGGTGCTAAAAGTGACATCACAAAATACTAACGCCCAAATTGAAATCCGCGACTATTACCCAACAGGATTTGGCGTGTCTGCACCTGCACTGAGTGCCATTGTTCCTAGTAACAGCACTGAGGAATTAACGTATACCGTCCACCCGACACAACGGGGAGAGTTTCCTTGGGGAAATATTCAAGTCCGACAGTTGGGACTTTGGGGATTAGCTTGGGATGATTGGCAAATTCCCCAAAGTTTACCAGTGAAAGTTTATCCTGATTTAGTGGGATTGCGATCGCTCACAATTCGTCTGACAGTGCAATCATCGGGATCAATCCGCCAATCTCGCAAAACTGGTATTGGTACAGAGTTTGCCGAACTGCGAAACTATCGCACTGGTGACGATTTGCGGTTTATTGATTGGAAAGCTACCGCCCGTCGGGTTGGCGCTTATGGTAATGCAACGCCACTGGTGAGGGTTCTAGAACCAGAACAGGAACAAACATTGCTGATTTTACTCGATCGCGGACGGTTGATGACGGCAAAAGTGCAGAGTTTGCAGCGATTTGATTGGGGTTTGAATGCAACTTTATCCTTAGCTTTGGCAGGTTTACATCGAGGCGATCGCGTGGGTGTTGGTGTATTTGACCGCCAAATGCATACGTGGATTCCCCCAGAACGCGGTCAAAATCATTTGAATCAGCTAATTGATCGGCTAACTCCAATTCAACCAGTATTATTTGAATCTGATTATTTGGGGGCGGTGACAAATGTTTTGCAGCGACAAACTCGGAGGGCGCTTGTAGTAGTTATTACCGATTTAGTTGATGTCACTGCCTCTACAGAACTCCTAGCCGCACTCTCCAAACTAGCACCCCGCTATCTGCCATTTTGCGTAACTCTGCGAGATCCGCAAGTTGATCGTTTAGCACACACTTTCACAGATGATGTTCCAGGTGCTTATGGACGTGCAGTGGCATTAGATTTATTAATGCAACGACAAGTAGCATTTGCTCAACTGAAACAAAAAGGTGTATTGGTACTAGATGCACCAGCAAATCAAATTGCTGATCAGTTGGTTGAGCGATATCTGCAACTCAAAGCGCGAAATCAACTTTAGACTATGACTAAAATGAGCTACTAGGTGGAGTGAGTGATTTTATACTTTATACTTCACCTTGACTTTTTTAGTAGATTTCTATACGCTGATTACTAAATTTACTGAACCATGAAAAATTAATAAACCTAACTTTAAAGCTAGTGTTTCTAACTAGTCCCAATCATTTGACAAACTTATAAATTATTCATTGATTGATAAGTATCTGAGGGGGTCAGGGAACGGCTGAAACCCTTATTCTTTCGTGGACCCCCTCAGATAGCTTGCTGAGTAAGCCTTTGAGGTGTGTCAAGATTGAGTTTATTGAGAAGATTTATCAATTATTCACATGAAAAAACAACCCCCTCAGATTGACCCATCTCAAACTCAATTGTCATAAGGCTTCTGGAAGAGTAGCCTTTTTCATCAACTTCCCCTCACGGGGATGGAAACGTCTTGGTAGATATTCTCACCATTCCAAAATACTGCTTTTTCATCAACTTCCCCTCACAGGGATGGAAACTTTCTAAACTCATAAGAAGAAAATTCTCCAAATTACACTTTTTCATCAACTTCCCCTCACGGGGATGGAAACTTCAACTGAATATCTATTTCTGTTGCGGCAAGATTTAACTTTTTCATCAACTTCCCCTCACGGGGATGGAAACGTTAAAGGGTGACCTTCCCACCCCTCATTCCCAGTTAAACTGCTTTTTCATCAACTTCCCCTCACGGGGATGGAAACAATATAGCAAATGAATCACCTTCAGTATAGATGGCTTTTTCATCAACTTCCCCTCACGGGGATGGAAACCTTTTGATAATAGACACAATCTACAGCTTGACCACCACTTTTTCATCAACTTCCCCTCATGGGGATGGAAACCATTAATGTTTTCGCGTAAAGCGTAACCAAGTTTAAGCTTTTTCATCAACTTCCCCTCACGGGGATGGAAACGGTTTCAAATCCAGGGCAAAAAGTTTTTCCACAAAACTTTTTCATCAACTTCCCCTCACGGGGATGGAAAATTTATAAGTATGTTGCGATCGCATTTAGCAATGGCGACCAAGTATTTTGCTAAGTTACAAAAATAACCTTATGTCAAAACAAGTAAAAAAACCAAATAATCGGTTTATGTGCCGAGATTTAAGTGCTAGCCAGTTGAGTTGGCTAATTACATCTAGCATTTTTTTATTTCTAGGAACTACTGTTGGTGTGGCGCAAGTCAGAACAGCACATAAGTCAGGGTTCACACTGCAACTTTTACATACTTCTGACCAAGAAGCAGGTGTCCCAGCGCTGAAGGATGTGCCAAACTTTTCGGCGGTGTTGAATGCACTCAAAAATCAAGATGCTAATGGTGACGGCAAACCTGATTATCCCAATACTTTAATCCTTTCATCTGGAGATGCTTATATTCCCAGTCCCTTCTTATTTGCCAGTGACACAGTGTTTGGTGGACAAGGACGAGGAGATATTTTAATTTTAAATGCTCTTGGGTTTGGTGCGATCGCCTTTGGTAATCACGAATTTGATTTAGGTACGGGTGTTGTTGCCGATTTAATTCGCCCTCAAGAAGATTACCCAGGTACAAAATTTCCCTATCTCAGCACGAATCTAGACTTCAGCACTGATAAAGAACTGGCAAAATTAGTTACAGCCGATGGGCAAGAGGCAAGTAAAATCCCTAATAAAATTGCCCGTAACACCATCATTACCGTCAATGGTGAAAAAATTGGTGTAGTTGGGGCGACAACTCCCACACTGCGGTCTATTTCTTCTCCCGGTGGTGTGACTGTCTTACCTAAAGAATTTAATGACCGTGATGCCGCAGACATCGCCGCCTTAGCTGCTGAAATTCAAACTTCTGTTGATACACTGCTGACAAAAAACCCAGAGATTAATAAAGTCATTCTGTTGGCACACATGCAGCAAATTGCTATTGAGCAAAAGTTAGCAGAATTACTTAAGGGAGTAGATATTATTGTTGCTGGTGGTTCCAATACCTTACTAGCCGACAAAACAGACCGTCTTCGAGTGGGTGATAAATCTGCTGGAACTTATCCAATCCTCAAAAAAGCAGCAGATGGTAGTCCGATAGCCGTAGTTAATACCGATGGAAACTATCGCTATGTTGGTCGTTTAGTAGTTAACTTTGATGCCAATGGAGTGATTATTCCTAAAAATATTGACTCCAAAATCAGTGGTGTTTATGCGACTGATTCCCCTGGTGTAGCAGCTGTAGGCGGAAAACCCGATGCCAAAATTGTCGCCATTACAGAAGCACTCAAAAAAGTAATTATTGCCCAAGATAGTCTGATTTTTGGGAAAACCAACGTTTTCCTCAACGGCTGGCGGGGTGATGTTCGCACCCAAGAAACCAATTTCGGGAATTTGACAGCCGAAGCTAATTTAGCGATCGCCAAACGATATGATCCTAAAACTGTCATTTCCATCAAAAATGGCGGTGGTATCCGTGACAATATCGGTATATATACCTTTCCCCCAGGTTCGACTCGCTCACAGGATGTTATCAAACTGCCACCCCAAGCAAATCCTGTAGCAGGTAAGAAAGAAAAAGAAATTTCCCAACTTGATATCATCAATGCTTTACGGTTCAACAATGGTTTGACTTTAGTTACTCTGAATGCAACAGAACTACTAGCGGTGATTGAACACAGCGTAGCGGCTATAGCACCAGGTGCTACCCCTGGTAGTTTTCCCCAAGTAGCGGGATTAGCCTTTAGCTTTGACCCAAACTTGCCAGCAGGGAAGCGTGTAAAATCCCTGGCAATCAAAGATAGAAAAGGCAAAATTATTGATGTAGTAGTTAAAAATGCCGAGTTAGTGGGTGACTCTAATCGGATTTTCCGCACTGTTACCCTCAACTTCCTAGCAGGTGGTGGTGATGGCTATCCTTTTCCCAAAAGAGAACGGGTTGATTTGACATCAAAAGATGCTGATAATAGCAAACGCACAGGTTTAGCTACCTTTGCTGCTGATGGTTCTGAGCAAGATGCATTAGCAGAATATCTGGCTGCTAACTTTAAGCAGATTCCATTTACTCAGAGGGATGTGCCACCCGCCGAAGATACTCGCATTCAAAATCTCAAATTGCGTAAAGATGTGGTGTTTTGAAAGCCACCCTGGATGATTGAAGTTGACAAAATATACTTTTACGAGCGGAATATGTATTTTTTATCCCTCTCCAGAAATTTGCCGTTTGGAAATTGATGTTATACATTGGTTCTCAGGTTTTAATCAGAAATTTATTTACCAATGGAAACCCAACAGATCAGTTCAACAACAAAAGAAAATAGACCCACCAAGACGAAAAAACAGTTTTTTCCTGGCATGAATATTGGTACTCCTAAAATACCATTCCGCAAATGTAAGGAAACAGCACAACAGCATGAGTTACTCAGTGATTGGGAAGACGCGAGTTAATTTATTGACACTCCTAACACAGTGTACTGTAAGGTACAAAGACGCGATAAATCGCCGTCTCTACAAAAGGCTGATTATTGTAGAGACGGCGATTCATCGCGTCTCTTGTCTGTGATTCATCGCGTCTCTTGTCTGTGATTCATCGCGTCTCTTATCTATTATTCAAATCAGCGATGCAATGATATTAATACTCATAGCTAAAATAGTGGTATTGAAAAAGAAGGATAATACGCCATGTAACAGAGTCAAGCGCCTCATATTGCGTGATGTCGTCTGCACATCGGAAACTTGGCTAGTCATGCCAATTACAAAAGAATAATATAAAAATTCCCAATAGTCTGGATAGTCGTTATGAGGAAAATCTAAACCTTTGGTGATTTCTTTACTATTATTACGATTAATATATTTGTAATAGCTATGTGCATATTGCACTGCAAACATCGTATGCACTAATAGCCAAGAACCGACAATGGTCATAATTGAAAGTATGACATGTAGTGTAAGTAGAATAGTTGATAACTCTTTTTTATCAGTTAGTAAAAACCCAATGGCTAAAACACTAGCACAAGCCGCAGCAATCACCAGCATGAATATAGCCAAATGTCCTTCATATTCACTCTCAGCATAACGGCGAATTTTTTCTGGGTTAGCTTTGATCATTTTCCACCAAGTCACGGCTAAGAAAAAGTCAATGCCGGAGTTCCAAGCACAGAGAATGCGAATTGGTAAGTGAAGCCAAGCCGGAAGGATTACTGAAACTAATACAGCGAGTCCAACAGCAATTATCAGCCGGGGTCGAGAGTCAAAGTTTTTGAATAAATTCAGTTTCACAAATATTGCGATCGCAGAGTTTAAGTAACATACTTCTACACTAATGCAAAGCATACAGTGTTAGTGTATAATGTCCGATTCCACAGAGATAATTTGGTAAATTTGGATGGAGAAATTAACTAAATCAGTGCGATTTTGGCTTTGTGCAACTATCCTAATTTTAGGTTTGATAGGCTGCGATCGCTTTATCGGTACTTCTGGAGAACCAGTTGAGCGAGTCAGTGATGGTGATACTTTAGTGGTGAAAGATCCCAATGGTAAAAATGTTACAGTGCGCTTTGCTTGTGTAGATGCGCCAGAGATAGCTCATACCAACAAAGAAAAGCAGAGTAAACGCATTAGCGATCGCAATCAATTTACTTGGGGTGTGAAAGCCCAAGAACGGGTGCAACAACTGGTGCAACAAGGAGGCGATCGCGTGACTTTGAATATCACCGATAGCGATCGCTATGGACGCAAAGTTGCCGAAGTTCGTTTACAAAATGGCACTTTTGTGCAGCAGGTATTGTTGCAAGAAGGATTGGCAAAAGTGTATCGTCCCTATTTAAACAAGTGTCCTAGCAAAGACTTAGTTCAACAAGCCGAAGCTAAAGCAAAGGAACAACGGCTCGGCGTTTGGAGTGATGCTAAATTTGTAAACCCTTGGGAATATCGCAGCCTATATAAAAAGTAGGGCGTTGCATATTTGCACGATGATTTAGCAACATTCCAAAATTCCCTCTTGCCTCCCTACCTCCCCTGCCTCCCCTGCCTCCCCTGCCCCCTGCCCCCTACTCCTCTCCCCAAGTTTGCAGTTGCAAATAAACTAGTACCATTGTCACAGCTAATAACACCGTCGCGGCGGCGGCGGCATAACCAAAATCAAACTGGCCAAAAGCCTCTTGGTAAATGTAGTAAACCAGCAAATTAGTTGAATTCAGTGGGCCACCGCCAGTCATCACATAAACTTGCTCAAAACTCCGCAATGTAAAAATCGCGGTAGTGATGATTGCAAATATCAAAGTAGGGCGCAATCCAGGCAGAGTAATATACCAAAATTGTTGCCAAGCATTTGCCCCATCCAAATCTGCTGCTTCATAACGACTGGGAGGAATTGCTTGCAACCCTGCTAAAAAAACCACCATATTGAAACCGAGTTGTTTCCAAATACTCATTAAAATAAGTACTGGCATTGCCCAAAATGTGTCTCCTAGCCAGGGTATGGCTGGAATGCCAAAAAAATCTAAAAGTCCGTTAACTGGCCCTGATGTTTGAAACAGCCAGCGAAATCCCAAACCAGCTGCCACAAGTGAAATAATTGAAGGCAGAAAATAGGCACTCCGCAAAATGCCCCGCAAGGGAATAGAGCGGTTTAATAACACTGCCAATCCCAAGGAGATAACTAAACTGGGAATGATGGTGGCAACAGTAAAATAAAAGGTGTTACCCAGAACTTGCCAGAAGTCAGGGTTGAGTAGCAAGCGCCAATAGTTTTTTAAGCCTATCCAATAAGTACCTTTTAAGGTGAAACTACCAGCGGTAAAACTGAGGTAGAACAAATAGGCGATCGGCCAAATGATAAAAACACCCAGTAAAATTAGTGCTGGTGTAAGAAAAATCCAGGCGGCAGCTGTATCATTATCCAACCACGATTTAGTATATTTTTTTGGCATCTATAATTTTCCCTCTTAGCTGTTATAACCCTCCGCCCTGATTTTACCCTGAGCTTGATTTCTCTCAGGATTAGCGATGTCTACGACGGGCTACGCCTACGCTTGGGGTTTGCTCTTGGTTCATAATTATCTCCACTTGGCTTAATTATGACCGTAAGTACAGCATCTCCGGCTTTGCTTCTGACTTCTGAATTCTTCTTCTATAGGACTCCTATTTGATTTTTGAACAAGATTCAGTACACATCTATACCTTTGTTTTCTGTTCCCTGTTCCCTACCTACGCAGATAATTTCAGGAATCAAATCGGATTACTATAGTTTCATTCTATGTTTTGATAGGCTTGGATTTTTTCATACAAACTATCAACGTTATCTTGAGCAAATAGTTTTTCTTTTAGTTGTAACCCATATTCCGCACTTCAAATTGAAGTATAAAAAGATTACGAGGAAGAGAAAAGCCAAAAATTAGGATAGTTAAGAACTAGAGTACAGAATGAATCTAACGCATGAAGATAAATGAGCAAATATAAAAAATTTGACCCATAAAATAGGTTATGCAAGGACGCTGATTTTGAAGAGCAATGATTGTTCCTCCAGATGTTGATAAATTTTGATTCAATCTGAAAACAGTGTTTAGCTTAAGAAAGTAGATAATACTTTTGACAAGATGATGGTAAACAATTCAAAATATAATGGCGTTCTGAGGTTAAATTAATCACTTGATTAATCCCATTTAAAGTCAAAAAGTGAATTCCTTGGAAACATTGAAAGACCCATCTTAAGGTAGGAGAAATTGTTAATTTTCCTAGTTGATTTTTGATGCCGACTTTGAGTCTTTTTAAGCTATTTCTCAGTTCCCTTTGACCAAGATTATAAACTAACAGACACAAAGACATTAAAAATAACATCGTCTCAATGCGCTCAGGGTTTTCTACAAAAAAACTATCTGCAAAAAATAAAGGGTCTTTCAGAAATCTAAATCCTCTTTCACAAGACTGTTGATTTTTATAAGTTGTAATAATTTCTGAGGGTGTTAACTTTTCGTCATCAACTAAATTCGTCGCTAAAATAAATCTTCCGGCTGATTTTCTGAGGATTTCTATCTCTTCTAGTTTTTCATGAATCTCTGCTGAGATTTTATAAACAGTTTTCTTCTGTTTTGACTGACTTTCAAAAAGTTGGAGTTCTTTAATTTCAAAGAGTTTCAGCTTTTTATTGATGACTTTTAGTTTATATCTGGCTGTCTGCGGAGTTTCAAAATCTTCTCTTTTTAATTCTTGTAGTAGTTTTTCAACGTTAACTTTTTCTTTCTTGAGCCTTTGCTCTAGCTTCTCTAAATCACTGGACTTTCTTTTTTGGCTTTCTACTATCAGCCAAGTTTGTTTAATCCCACCATAATTTACTATTTCTTCTTTCCACTGGTATTCATCTAAAGTTTGGGCTACCCCTTTCTCTCTTGATTGTGTGTTTCTCTCTTCTATCTCTACCAATTGCACTAAGTCTCGTGCTTTTTTTATGGTCATTGGCACTCTACTTATCCATTTTAAATGTGCAATTAAATTGAGATTTTCCTGACTATATAATGCACTATCACAGACCATAATACTATCGAAATCTATTTGCTTTTTAAACTCTACTAAGATTTTGCCAAATACAGCTTTGTCCGCTTCATTTCCATCTCCAACTCTCATTAATAATGGGATGTCTCCATCACTACTAGTTATTAAATCTAAAACACATTGTTTCAAATCTGGTCTGTGGTCACGAGAATATCCTTTAGTGATAATTATTGGTCTTTCCCTGGTTATTTCCGATTCTTTTTCCTGATGCTCTTCACTGTTGTATTCTCCATGCAGATGAAATGATGTTGCATCCAAATGTGAGTATTTTGTAGATAGATTAAATTTTTTAATTACTGATAATACAATTTCCATAAACAGATTATTCAATCCACTTTTATATAACTTATCCATAACTCTGCCAATTTTATCGTCATTGATGTAATCAGTTTTTACATCTTCTCCCAATAATATTTCGATAGCTTTATCATCAAAAAACTGACTAAATAAATATAAAGGTCTTGAGACAAATCCTAATCCATTGATTAAAATTGCTTTCACCAGTGTTCCTGCTGTTATCTTTTCACGAGGGTCTATTCCTAATTGGGAATTAATTATTTCAACTATTCCTATTTCATCAATTAACCCAGCTACTATTCCTAAATGGTCAATATTTTTAATTTGAGTATTTTCGATTGGAGACATTTTTTACCCTCAAATGTTTTTGAGTTTATATGAATTGTCTCACTTGGATTGAACCAATGTCTATTTAGTTTTAGACAAAGCTTGAAATCAATTTCTTCTCAGCAATGTAAGCCTCACCGTCTTCGTCACACAGGTTTATTTCTGCGAGTTTATTAAAGATTCACATGTCTTATTATTTACTTGTATTCGGAAATCATTATTTAGGCTTTTATACTACATTTTGAAGTGCGGAATGTGGGTTGTAAATAATCACCTTCGCCTAATTTACAAGCTGCCCAAAATTTCATTACCTTGGATGGCTCTAAATGTGTAAAGAGTACCTGCATTACTTCTTGTAAATTTTGCTGTTCGTTAATAACTTTAATTGTCATCTTCCATCTCCAAAATAAAATCAGTGGGGTTGATTGCTTTGAGTGTTAAACTTTGACAGCGATTGATTAATCTCTTATCACAAGTGATAAAATAATCACTTTTAGAAGCTTCGGCACAAGCAACATGGAGAGCATCAATGGCTTTAATCCCTTGTTGTTCTAGTTGTTTTGCTCTCACTCTAATGTTTTCATCTAGTAATACTCTCAATGTAGCTATTTGTAAGTATTGCTCCATTGACTGTTGGTTTACAGAAAAAGGGTTACGACTATTTTCATATTCTAGAACTGAAGAACTAACTAACTAATTCTATTAATTTTGCTTCGACCATTTGTAAAATTAAGATGACAGCTTGTGTTTCTAAAAATATTTTTGGCTGTGTTTGGTCATCAAAAGGGCGGTTATAAATACTTGTGTCTAAATAAACTCTGGTCATGTCACTTTTTGACTTCTGAATTCAACAACTCTGTTTTTTGAAAAAAATTAGATCGTTCAGCTCCGCTACACTCAAAAAGGGTAAAGGAAAGAAGGGTAGAGGGTAAAAGAGCTAGAGTATAAAGGGCTACTGAAGAGTCCTCCCAACCGCGCAGACAACACGAAAACCAATACCGTCGACGAAGTTGCCGCGCACCGCCCTAAGGTCGTAGTTGCGGGACGCGGAACGGCAGAGTTTAGGATAGTTGACCCAGGAACCGCCCCGCAGTACTTGAAATTGATTATCATTATTTACCCATGCACTTCCATCTCTAGGCGCTCCTTTATAGCTGTCATGCCAATTATCTTGACACCACTCCCAGACATTACCGTGCATATCGTATAATCCAAAGGCATTGGGTGGAAAACTTCCTACTTCTGTTGTTTCTTGACGATATTTGCCCTTTGGTGCAGAAGCGTAGGTGTAATCCCCATTGTAGTTAGCTAACTCAGTTGTAATCGTCTCGCCAAAGTTAAATGGTGTCGTTGTTCCTGCACGACAGGCGTATTCCCACTCTGCTTCACTAGGTAGGCGATATTTGCGCCCAGTCTTTTGACTCAGCTTTTTGCAAAATTCTACTGCATCATTCCAGGACACTCTTTCTACAGGAAGTTTTGCTCCCTTGAAGTTAGACGGATTGCTGCCCATTATTTGCTGGTACTGTTCCTGAGTCACTTCAAACTTGCCTATAAAAAAAGCAGGGACATTCACAGCCTGCTGTGGGTCTTCACTTGTAGATCGGTCAGTTTCACTGGGTGGCGAACCCATATTAAAAGAGCCTCCAGGAATCTCAACCATATCTAAAGTTATGCCCTTGCCTAAATCTTCCTTAAAGAACTTAGCTTGCTTGTTAGAATCTCGTTTAATTACCTGTCCCTTTTTATCTACCGTCACTGTTTCAAATTTAAAGGAAATATATTTAGGTCCAGCTACAGAGATAGTTGTTGATTTATTAGTAGATTCAGGTATCAGTAATTGACGCTTAAGAATTTCACCACCTACTACTGCTGTCACTAAACCTACACCTCCCAAACCAGCCCACTTCAAAAACTTTTGTCGGCTTATTCGCTCTTGAGTTGGTTGAGTACGGCTTGGCTGCTGAATATACTGCTGTAATTTTTGACGAGATTCTGCTTCCTCTCGCTGCCGTTGTTTCTCTGCCTCCTGCTGCTTCAGTCGTACAGCTTCTTGTTGTTGTTGTTTATCTGCCTCTTGTTGCTGTCTGATTCTCTCTTGCTGTTTCCGGTATTCTGCTTGTGAAGATTGTTGAATAATAATTGCTTCAAGTGCAGTTGTTTCCGCATCGTTTAGCTCTAAAATTCGTTGAAAACGTTGAAGTTCTTCACGAGTAACGTCACTGAGAGGATATTCAAACTGCATCGACTCTCTAAACACCTCTTCATACTGTTGCAGCTTTTGCCGATGTTCCTCGATCGCAGCAACAATTGGATTTTCAATTGCAGTCACATCTTCAGCACTCAGATTCAACGCTTGATGACGTTGCGTTAGTTGAGAGCGTTTGAAAGCACTGAGCGGATATTCTTGCTGAATAGCCTCTGTAAACTCCTGCTCATATTGCCGCAAGTTTGCTTGATGGGTTTCAATCTCCGCATTAATCCGCCTCTCGATCGCTCTCACATCTCCCTCATTCAACCCCAACGTCTGCCAGGTTTCTTGTAACTGCTTTTGCGTCACCTCATCTGGATAATGCTGGCGCTGCGTCGCCTTCACAAACGCCTGTTCGTACTGCTGGAGTTTTTGATGATAGCTTTCAATCTGTGTTGTGATTTGCGCTTCAATTGGTGCAACATCTACATCTGTCAATCCCAAGCGCTGCTGCTGTTGACGTAAATTATTGCGGGTTGCCTCGCTGAGGGGATATTCCTGCTGGGTGGCAGTAAAAAACAGCCGTTGGTAATCTTGGAGTTTCTGGTGATATGCCTCTACCTCAGCCGTAATCTGAGATTCAATCGCCGCAATATCTCTATCGGCAAGTTCTAATTGCTGCTGGGTTTGCCGTAAGCGATCGCGGCTTGCTGCACTCAGAGGATACTCCTGCCGCAGTGCCGTTGTAAAGGCTTGCTGATAAGTTTGCAGGTTTTGCTGATGTGTCTTAAACCGTGCAGTCACCAGTGCCTCAATCGGCATCGTGTCCTCATTCCGCAGCCCCAAAATTTGTTGGAGATTTTGCAGATCGTGGCGATCGCTATCAGTAATTCTCTCATCTCGCTCCAGTAGTTCAGTGAATACCTGCTGATACTGCTGGAGTTTTTCGCGGAACTCGTTGCGATACGGTTCTAATACCTCATCTTCGATCGCCTTCGCCTCAGTTGTCTCCAATCCCAAGCGAGTCCTCTGATAATCTAATGTCCGACGACCAACAAGGGAAATTTCGCCTCGATGAATAAATCTCGCTACCTCTTTACGGTATCGCTGTCTAGGATCACCAGGAGCTACCTTTGCCAGTCGAATTTTAAAACCTTCTCGAATTGCATAGATTTCCGGCTTCATCGCAGGTTGAAGTTCTCGCACCTTCTGACTGGCGTATTCATGGAGTTCATCGATGGATATAAACTCATCGCGATCGCGATCGGCTTCTCCCGACTTGATACCTTCAATCAAAAAACGAGTATAAATCGATAAATCTTGCCCCTCCTCCTCAAAGGAATATTGAGTCGAAGTAGAAGAAGTCAATACGGCTCGTCCTTCACCGCCTAACTGCTCCCGGATGTCAATCATGCCGTCATCTTTAGCAGACATCCCCTCAGCAAACGCGCCACTAAAGCAGCTATCTAGGATTACGACCTGCCGCCGGGAACGGCTTTCGCTCATGCGATCGTGAATAAAATTGGCAGACACCGACGTTGAGCGAATCAATTCGCCCTGCTTCGTCTTACTGGTGTTGCGAGTCGCCAGATACAGCCTACCGCGATCGTCTTTGATGCCGTGTCCTGAAAAGTACAGCAGCAGCAAATCATCCTTGTGCCGACCGGAAAACAGCGTTTCGATCGCAATTTCTACAACTTGTCGCTCAGGATTTTTTAGCAGGGTAATATCTGACGCAGCAAATCCGCCCATCTCTGGATGCAGCAGTACATCGTACACTGCTTCCACATCTCTAACTGCACTGGGCAAAGGGTTCAGCCCTGGTTCATACTCACTGACCCCAATCAGCAACGCTACCTTTGCCATTTAACTCACCTATGCTGCGATCAAATTCGATGCGGCTTTAATCTCTGTGTTGTTTCCCTTAGAGGTTGTTTGAAAAGTCGTTGGCTGTGATTTTAATTGCATTCTTACCCCCCTTAATCCCCCCTTAGAAAGGGGGGAAACCGGAAAATCTAGTTCCCTCCCCTTTCTAAGGGGAGGGTTAGGGAGGGGTAAAAAAATATTTGATACATCAATCATGACTTTTCAAACATCCTCTTATACCAAGCTTTAGAATATCATCTTTATCAACCGGACTAGTACCGCAAGGCGGAATTCGTAATTCGTAATTCGTAATTAATTGTTTGCAAAGGTTTCAGACGTTTAAGATGGGTGGCTTATTTACGCCGTGCGGTACTAGTAGTCTGTCAAGAACTAATTTACAGATAATTTTCCTGTAGAGACGGCGATTTATCGCGTCTCTCTAGCTTCATCAAAGAATCAAATTCTACCTATTTATGTCATAAAAATCTAGGCGGCTACTGTATCATTATCCAACCACGATTTAGTATATTTTTTTGGCATCTATAATTTTCCCTCTTAGCTGTTATGACCCTCCGCCCTGATTCAACCCTTAGCTTGGTTTCTCCTAGCATTAGCGATGTATGCCAACAAGTCGCCCCTTTAAAATTGGGAATTATGGCTTCTGGGAATGGCAGCAATTTTGATGTAGTTGCTCAAGCTATCCAAGATGGACAGCTAAATGCCCAAATTCAAGTTTTAATTTACAATAACCCCTCGGCGAAAGCAGCTGTCAGAGCAGCTAATAGAGGTGTAGAAGCTGTTTTATTAAATCACCGCAACTATCAAAGCCGAGAAGAATTTGATCAGAAAATTGTGCAGACATTGCGGCGCTACGATGTGGAATGGGTGATTTTGGCTGGTTGGATGCGATTATTAACGTCAGTTTTCATGGATGCCTTTCCTGACAAAATTATTAATATCCATCCTAGTTTGTTGCCTAGTTTCAAGGGAATCCATGCTGTAGAACAAGCCTTGGCATCTGGGGTAAAAATCACTGGTTGTACAGCGCACATAGCTTGTTTAGAAATGGACAGTGGCCCAATATTGATGCAAGCCGCAGTACCAGTATTGCCCGATGATACAGCAGAAACACTCCACGCCAGGATTCAAATTCAGGAACATCGAATTTTGCCGCTAGCGATCGCTCTAGCAGCTTCTTCGTCAAAAGTGACACTAAGTTTAACGTGAAAATACATAGTTTGTTACAATACTGCTTGGGTAAAGCATTTTGAACTCGGAATTGGGTTTGGGAAAAGGTTAAAGGGTAAAGGTTAAAGGTTTTTTCTTTCCCCTTTAACCTTTTCCCCAAAACCCGACAAGTATTGTAGTTTGTTATTATAGCCGTAGCCACATAGGCTAGGACATTTTGAAAACCCCAAGGCTAGGAATAGTAATACTTTTACCTCCTGCCTCCTGCCTCCTGCCTTCTGCCTCCTGCTATACTTGCTCATTCGTGAGAAAAATATCCCCAACTTCGTAAAAGTCGGGGATCTGCGGGTTGCAATAGCTATTCTATTCATCAGAGTTAGCTTCGGCAGCTTGATACGCTTGTAGGAGCCTAGCATGATCGAGAGTAAATCCTACTTGCATCGCTATCTGGGCAAATAAATCAATCTCAGGCTGTTGCCAATCACGGGGTTCAGAACACTGATGTGCAATTAATAAGCCAAATAGCTGCTCATCTTTGATAATGGGTGCTACTAAATTTGCTTTGACAGCAAAGGATTCGAGTAAATTAATGTGACAATCAGCCAAATCAGACTCATAAATGTTGTTGATTGCGACCACGCGACCAGACTGGTACTTTTCTACATAGCCTTGAGTAAAACAGGGATCGTGGATTTTAGACCGCAAAACTTTGGGATAACCTGAAACCACTGATTCGGCAATGATAATTCCGAACCAATTAGCGTAAAAACTATAAACCAGCACTCGGTCAGTACTTAGTGCTTTGCGAACCTCTTCCACAGTGGTTTTGATGATATCTTCTTCGTTAAGTGATTGGCGAATCTTGCGGATAATATCCACTAGCAACTGACTTCGCATCCTTTCGGCTTCGATTCTTTGCAGGAGTCTGGCATGATTCAGAGCAAATCCCACTTGCATGGCTATTTGACCAAATAAATCAATCTCGGATTGTTGCCAATCACGAGGTCTGGAACACTGATGTGCAATTAATAAGCCAAATAGCTGCTCATCTTTAAGAATGGGGGCTACTAAATTTGCTTTGACAGCAAAGGATTCGAGTAAGCTAATGTGACAATCAGCTAAACCGGCTTCATAAATGTTGTTGATTGCAAGAACACGACCAGACTGATACTCTTCTACATAGCCTTGACCAAAACATGGGTCTTGGATTTCAGCTCGCAAAACTTTTGGGTAGGTGAGAACAACTGATTCGGCAATCACAGTTCCAGACCAATTAGCATTAAAGCTATAAATCATCACTCGGTCAGTACTCAGTACCTTACGAACCTCGTCTACGGTGATTTTGAGGACATCCTCTTCATTGAGCGATTGGCGAATGCTGCCGATAGTATCTGCCAGCAACCGACTTTGCACACCTTCAGCCTCAATTCGTTGCATCAACCTGGCGTGGTCAAGAGCAAATCCTACTTGCATTGCTATCTGGGCAAATAAATCAATCTCAGGCTGTTGCCAATCACGGGGTCTAGAACACTGATGGGCAATTAACAAGCCAAATAGCTGTTCATCTTTGAGAATAGGGGCGACCAAATTTGCTTTGACAGCAAAGGATTCGAGTAGGCTAATATGACAATCAGCCAAACCGGACTCATAAATATTGTTTGTGGCGACAACGCGACCAGATTGATACTTTTCTACATAACCCTGACCAAAACATTGGTCTTGGATTTCAGACCGCAAAACTTTGGGATAACCTGGAACCACTGATTCGGCAATGATAATTCCAGACAAATCAGTGTTAAGGCTATAAACCAGCACTCGATCAGTACTCAATACTTTACGAACCTCTTCCACAGTAGTTTTGAGGACATCCTCTTCGTTGAGGGATTGGCGAATGCTGCGGGTAATTTCTATGAATAACTGAGCTTTATCTGCCTTGGTATCTACCTGTTTTAGAAGCTTGGTGTAGTCAAGGGCAAATCCTACTTGCATGGCTATCTGAGCGAACAAATCAATTTCAGACTGCTGCCAAAAGCGAAGTCTAGAACACTGATGTGCAATCAATAAACCAAATAGCTGTTTGCCTTTAAGAATGGGTGCTACTAAATGAGATTTAACTGCAAATTGTTCCAGCAATTCAATATCACTATCACTGAGATCGGCTTTATGGATGTCATCAATAGCACGGATGCTACCATTCTGGTATTTTTCTACATACCCTACCTCTAATCCTGGATTAGAGACTGTAACCCCTAAGATTTTCGGTAAGCCAGGTGCTACGGATTCAGTGATAAAGGTTCCATTACAGTTGGAGTTGAAGCAAAAAATGGTGACACGATCAATGCTTAAAGCTCTGCGAATTTCTTCTGAGGTAGTTTTGAGAACATCTTCTTCATTAAATGATTCTCGAATCCAGCGGGTAATTTGTATCAATAGCTGGGAGTAATCAGCTTCGGCTTCTTTCTCTTGTACTAAAACCGAAAGCAAGTCTGTAAATAAGGTGATGTTTCTCTCTAACATCACTAGTTCATCTTGGTTAGCGATGAAAACTTCAGTAAAGTCACTGTCTGGACGTAGCTTCGTTTTGATATTGTTAGAGATTGTTGCTGCCTTGCTGACTCGACTTATAACTCGATTCGTCACCAAAACAGCGATCGCACCTGCCAAAATTGCTGTTACTCCCATACCAGTTAACAGGAGTGATAATTGTCTCTGTAGAGCAAGTTCTGTTTCGGTTGAACTTTTTGCACTCTCAAGTCTTACTTGCGGAATTTGTTTGGTAATTAAATTAATGCCGTAGTAGTAAGTAACTGTTCCAATTGCAACCACAGGAAGGACACTGATGCTTAGTGCCCAAACTATTGCTTTTGTCTTTAAACTCCACTTTTGCTGCCACAGTCTTTGTTTACGATTTCGTCTTGCTTGGCTTTGAGAAAAAGACTGATTCATAAATTAAACCTGGATTGTTGCAATTGAAAATCAGGTAAGTAACCTCACCAACAAATTCTACACAAAACTTATTCAATAAAGACTGGCTTTCGGGAGTATTTTAAAGCACTAACCTTCTACTTTGTACCCAATAAGGCTTTTTTTCTCTTTGAACTCAAAAAATCAGGTCTGATTAATGGGCTTGGTAAAAATCAAATTGCGATCGCTTTGTTGGAATATCTTATTTTCTCATTAGGTGTTGCGATTTTTGGCAAGACAGCCAAATGAATCAAAAAAGACGCGATTCATCGCGTCTCTACAAATGTCTACATAATGTTCAGTTATTCTGGTTGATTAGGACGATTTTCGTGATGAGAGGCTCCGCGATCGCCAGGAGGATGAGGTGGAACGCCTAGTGCATCGATTAATTGTTGTTCAGTGACACCAAGTTTTGCGGCTGCGGCTGCAAAATCGGGTTTGGGTGGACGTTGATTGCGATCGCCTGGATTTGGAGGATTGGCAGGAACTCCTAACGCAGCCTTGAACTGTGCTTCTGTAACTCCTAACTTTGCCGCTGCGGCTGCAAAATCGGGTTTGGGTGGACGTTGATTGCGATCGCCTGGATTTGGAGGATTGGCAGGAACTCCTAACGCAGCTTTTAACTGTGCTTCTGTAACTCCTAACTTGGCTGCTGCGGCTGCAAAATCAGGTCTGGGTGGGCGTTGATTGCGATCGCCTGGATTTGGAGGATTGGCAGGAACTCCTAACGCAGCTTTTAATTGTGCTTCTGTAACTCCTAACTTGGCTGCTGCGGCTGCAAAATCAGGTCTGGGTGGACGCGGCTGTTTGTCCGATGGTTGGTTGGGTGGTAGTTGCGCCTGTGCAATTTTATGGGATTGATTAGCAGCATTTGCTTGATTGAGTGAAATAAAACCAAATGTGCCAACCAAAACAGGAATCGCTGTCACCACTAATACTCGACGAATATTCATCATTAAATCTCCAAAGGTTTATATTTTTAATTAAGTCTTCTCAAAATTACAGCCTGCCCTCTTTTTGAATTACAGTTTTGTAATTTGAGGAAGGAATCCTCTGGCAATATCACGGCTGAGGGCAAGGCAAAGTTTAAGGGTGCTTCAATTAACGATTATTCTGTCCTACCCGGTTTTGAACTGCGCCCTGATTATGCGGTTGGGGATGTTGAGGAGAACGTTTTTTCTGATTGGGACGGGGTTTAGAATGTCTAACTTTTGGTTTTTTATCAGATATTTGTGGTCTGTTAGGCTGTTGTGAAATCTGTACGTTCCGATGAGAGGGATTAGCGGCATTTGCCTGATTGGGTGCAATGAAACCAAATGTACCAATCACAAAAGGAATTGTTGCTAGGGCTAAGATTCGACGAATATTCATAAAAATCAACCTTCAAAAGGTAGGGTGTTCATATTTCTAATTGAGCCACCTCAAAATTACAGCTTCCCTATTTTCTAAATGACAGTTTTGTAATTTGAACAAAAAAATAATGAATTTAGAATGGAAGAATATATGAATTAATAAATGCTTGTGAATGTTCTATTTGTGGAAGATGAAGCGAAAATTGCTAACTTTGTCCGGGCTGGACTGAAGGAGCAGGGATTTGTCGTAGACTACTGCGATAATGGTGATGAAGGATATCTGCGGGCATTAGATAACGAATATGATGCGATCGTACTCGACATTATGATGCCGGGAAAGGATGGACTATCAATTTTAAAACTATTGCGGCGGCAAGGTCGGAATACTCCGGTGATTTTGTTGACGGCTCGGAATGAACTAGACGATCGCTTGGAAGGGCTGAATTTAGGAGCCGATGATTACATTGCTAAACCGTTTTTTGTGGAAGAATTAGCGGCTCGAATTCATGCTGTTGTGCGCCGGAGTGGAAGCGATCGCCAAAATCTGCTTTGCGTTGGCCCTATCAAACTCGATCGCATCACCAGAGAAGTCACTTGCGATCGCCAGGCGATAGAACTCACCAGCCGCGAGTTTAATCTTCTAGAATATCTCATGCGCTCTCCCGGACGTGTTTTTACTCGTACCCAAATCTTGGAACACGTTTGGGGCTACGACTTTAACCCCAACACCAATGTCGTGGATGTTTGTATCCAGCGAATTCGTAAAAAGATTGACCCCATTAATGAAGTAGTCTGGATTGAAAGCATTCGAGGGGTTGGATACCGATTTCGCAAGCCAGATTCTTCCTCATGAAACTTCCTTCCTTTCGACTTCGCATTGCTTTGTTGTCTGCGGCTTTAGCTGGTAGCACATTAGTCGGATTTGGTGCAGTTTCCTGGTTTCAGATTTACAATGCCAAGATTAGCCGCCTAGATGCAGAACTATTAAATCATTTGATGCGAGCAACTCGTTCACCCGATCGCGAACGATGGCAACTTTACGCAGACTCGTTACCTTATGCCTTTGGCGGTGGAACAAATATAAAAACTCCCATCGCTCTGCTAGTGCTTGACGCAAACGGCAACATACTTTACGAATCTAATTCTCTACCTGCCGATCTCAAGGTGAATCCTCTGCTGGTTCAACGTCTTCAGTCAATACCTCTACCACCACCTCCTCCTAGAGAACCACCACCTTTTCCCCCCATTACAAATCCATCCTTCGAGCCGCCACGCCTGATTCGTCCACGTCCTCCTCAATTCGTCACTGAGCAGACGGAAACAACAGCTTGGCGAATTGGGGCAACTAAATTTCCCAATGTTCAGATTGCCATTGCTGTCAGTCTGCAAGCCGTCGATCAAGAAATGGCTACTATTCGCAATATCTTCCTGGTTTCAATTCCGGGAGCGCTTCTGCTGGTTGCAGTGGGAGCATGGTTGGTTTCTGGTAGCGCTTTACGTCCCATCCATCAATTAACGGGCGTCATTCAACAGGTGACTGTCAAAGGGCTAGATCAAAGAATTCCCATTGGCACAACTGATGTTGAATTTATCGAACTGATTCAGGTGTTTAATCAAATGTTAGAACGCTTGGAACGCAGTTTTACCCAAGCTTCTCGCTTTAGTGGCGACGCTGCTCATGAACTGAAAACTCCACTAACTATTTTGCAAGGTGAACTAGAACGAACACTGCAACAGGTTGATCCTGGTAGTGAAGTGCAACAGCGCTTAAGTAATCTGTTAGATGAAGTGCGCCGCCTGAGTGGAATTATGCGGAAACTCTTGCTGCTATCTCTGGCAGATGCGGGAAAAATGAGCTTATATCTGGTTGAGGTGGATATGTCTGAGTTGCTGATGGAGATGCTAGAAGATGTGGAAATGCTAGCTCCTCAGTTGACTGTGCAAACAGACTTTACTGATGGGTTGCGGGTAAAAGGCGATCGCGATCTTTTAATTCAAGTTTTGCAAAACCTGTTCAGTAATGCCATCAAATACAATCTCGCCAACGGCTGGATCAAGATTCGCACTCATCAAACTCCCACAACTCTCCACGTTACTATTGCCAATGCATCCCAAGATATTCCACTGAGCGATCGCGATCGCATTTTTGACCGTTTTTATCGCGGTGATCCCTCACGTAACCGTAAGGTAGAAGGAATTGGATTAGGACTGAGCCTAGCCCGTGAAATTGCCCGCGCACATGGGGGCGATCTCACCCTTGATTTAACACCTTCTGGTCAAACGGCGTTCACTCTCACCTTACCGATGTAGTTACATAATATTAATCGGGTCTACATCAATAGTTAAGCTCACAGACGAAGGACAAAGCGATCGCACTTCTTCCCAATCGGGTAATTTTGGTAAGGCATCGGGGTCAAATTTAATCAATATTTGCCAGCGATAACGATTCGCTACCCGTAAAATACTCGCTGGTGCTGGGCCTAATATCTCGAATTCTTCTTCTGTACTCAAGGCTGTGGCAATAATTTGCGCCGTATTTTGCACTTGAATCGGGTCGAGACTACTTAACCGCAACAAAATTAACCGCCCATAAGGGGGATAATTGAGTGCTTGGCGTTGTTCTAACTCAGCTTGAGAAAAAGATTGATAATCGTGCGATCGCACTGCTGCAATTACCTGATGTTCTGTAGTATAAGTCTGCACAATCACCCTACCGGGATCTTCGCCTCTACCAGCACGTCCAGCGACTTGAGTCAAGGTTTGAAATGCTCGTTCACTGGCGCGATAATCTGATAAATTTAGCAATCCATCGGCGGCGACAACGCCCACAAGTGTCACCTGTGGTAAATCCAAACCTTTGGTAAGCATTTGCGTACCAACTAATAAATCCGCTTCGCCGTTGGCAAACTTGGTGAGTAGAGTCCGGTGTGAGCCTTTGTTGCGGGTGGTATCGCTATCAAAACGAATCAAGCGCAACTCTGGGAATTGTCGCGCTAGTTCCTGGGTGACTCGCTGAGTACCGCTACCGAAAAATTTCAGGTAAGGGGAACTACAATCGGGGCAGAATTTAGGATGCGATCGCGCATAGTTACAGTAATGGCAACGCAATAATTCCGGCGCTTTTTCTTCGGTGTGGTGGTACGCCAGCGACACATCACAGTGCGGACATTCCAACACATATCCACAACTGCGGCAAGATACAAAAGTACTGTGTCCCCGGCGATGAATAAATAAAATCCCCTGTTGTTTTCTTTCTTGCAACTCTTGCAAAGCTGCTTGCAGCGATCTACTAAATATAGAACGATTTCCCTGCTGCAATTCTTGCCGCATATCAACTATTTCCACCGGCGGTAAAGGGCGGGAGTTGACGCGCTCAGGCAAACTTAAGTAATGAGTGCTGAGTAATGAGTAATGAGTAATGAGTGAGG
>NZ_JAWJTF010000213.1:0-3946 GCF_048836525.1 Nostoc sp. CALU 546 | reverse complement strand
AACCCCGATTTTTTACCTGAGTCATGATCTCACGTTTTATGATGATGTAAAACTCTTTTGCTTCCTACTCCATGACTCAAAAAACTTCTGTAAAGGCGATCGCTATTTTCGATATTGATGGCGTTGTGCGCGATGTTAGCGGTTCTTATCGCCGTGCGATCGCAGATACCGTAGAATATTTTACTACCCAAGCATATCGTCCAACCCCACTGGATATTGACCAACTCAAGTCTGAAGGTGTATGGAATAACGATTGGGAAGCATCGCAGGAATTAATTTACCGCTACTTTGAAACCCAAAAACAGAGCCGTGAGCAACTGCAACTAGATTACACTGCGATCGTTGCTTTTTTTCAATCCCGTTACCGCGGCCCAGACTCAAATAATTTTACTGGGTATATCTGTAATGAACCTTTGTTATTGCAACCTAGCTATTTAGAACAACTTACCAAAGCGGGTATTGCTTGGGGATTTTTCAGCGGTGCAACTCGTGCTTCCGCGAACTATGTCTTAGAAAAACGGCTGGGTTTGGAATCTCCAGTGTTGATTGCGATGGAAGATGCACCGGGGAAACCTGACCCTACGGGACTTTTCGCTACAGTTCGTGAGTTAGAAAATGGAATTGAGGAAAAATTAGCGATCCTATACGTAGGAGATACGGTAGCAGATATGTATACCGTCGAGAAAGCACGGAGTTTAGATTCTACTCGCACTTGGCTTGGTGTAGGCGTTTTACCCCCCCACGTGCAAGAAACAGCAGCGCGTAGTGATGCATACAGTGAGACATTGATAGCAGCAGGAGCAGCAGTAGTTTTGCCTAATGTGCAAGAATTAACCCCAAGGCAGATTCAAAAATTGGTCAGTTCATCTCCCCAATCTGTGTTCTAAGATTAATCAAGCTACGGGTGCATGAATGACTGGCTGATAACAATTTTGCTTTAATCATTGGGAGATTAATAGAAATGTCTGCACTTAAACTACCTAACGGCCCTCAAACTCACCCTTGGGTACAGATGTATCAATGGCTGACTAATCCCTTAGAATACATCGAAGACTGTGCTAAACGTTATGGTGATATCTTCACTCTTCAGCTAGGACAAAATGTTGCTCCTCAAGTTTTCATTAGCAATCCTCAAACGATTGGGCAGATTTTTACTACAGACCCAAAACAGTTAGACTCCGGTGAGTCAGCAGGAATTCAAGCGCCTTTATTAGGACGGCAATCGCTACTGGCGCTGGAAGGAAAGCCTCATCAGCGACAACGAAAGCTATTGACACCACCCTTACATGGGGAACGAATGCTAGCTTATGGTGAATTAATCTGCAATATCACTGAGCAAGTAACTAATCAGTGGCAGGTTGGAGAAAACTTTGCAGTTCTGTCATCAATGCAAGCAATCTCTTTCCAAGTAATTTTGAAGGCTGTATTTGGTCTGGAAGATGGGCCACGTTACGAGAAACTCAACGAATTCCTGATTGCAATCCTGAATCCCAAAATCCCTATTTTAAGAACAGTTCTACTTCTTTTCCCATCACTGCGACAGGATTTAGGAGCGTGGAGTCCTTGGGGGAAATACTTGCGTTTACGGCAGCAAATTGATGAACTTATCTATGCCCAGATTCAAGAGCGCAAAGCACAACCCGATCCATCTCGAACTGATATTCTATCTTTGATGATGGCTGCTCGTGATGAAGCAGGAGAGCCGATGACAGACTTGGAATTACGTGATGAACTGATGACCTTATTAGTAGCGGGTCACGAAACTACAGCAACTTCCTTATCATGGGCGCTGTACTGGATTCATCATCAGCCGCAGGTGCGGGAAAAACTGCTGCAAGAACTAGATAAGTTGGGTGAACAACCAGACCCAAATGCCATTTTCCGATTGCCTTATTTGAATGCTGTCTGTTCTGAAACCCTACGCCTTTACCCAGTAGCGGTATCGGGACTAAATCGATTGGTTAAATCACCGCTACAAATTGGGGAATATAACTTTGAACCTGGGACTTTGATCATTCCCTCTATTTATTTGACCCATCATCGAGAAGATTTATATCCAGAGTCGAAGCAATTTAAGCCAGAGCGTTTTCTGGAACGGCAATTTTCTCCTTATGAGTATTTACCCTTTGGTGGCGGGAACCGTCGCTGTATTGGAATGGCATTTGCCTTGTTTGAAATGAAACTGGTGTTGGCAAAAGTGCTGTCTCACTGGGAGATGGAACTGGCTGATAGCAAACCAGTGCAGCCAGTACGTAAGGGTTTGCTATTTAGCCCAGCAGGTGGCGTAAAGATGGTGGTGACTGGGAAACGCCAGCAAAATCAGGTAGTTCGAGAAACTAGTTTTGTTTAGAAAGTTTGAGAATGCGATCGCCAGGGAAGTATACATCATGAAAGATGTTGATGAAACGAGTCCGAACTCATCATCAACTTCATTTTTATTATTGTGTTTAAGCCAAGACAGGCTTGCCGTTAGCAACAGCCTGCTCAATAATATCAGCGGCTCGACTTACCCCCCCAGCACCGAGAGTAGCTGCTTGTAATCTCAGGGCATTCTGTTTATAAGATTCTTCTGTTAACACCCGTCTAACAGCATTTTTTAATGTAGAAACATTCAGTTTCTTTAAGGTGACAAGCTCACCTGCCCCTGTCCAAGCGATACGCGCTGCTACTCCTGGCTGGTCATTAGCAACTGGAATCGCCACCATTGGCACTCCTTTTTTGAGACATTCCATTGTTGTATTCATTCCCGCATGAGTAATCATGAGGGTAGCTTTTTCCAGCACTTCTAATTGAGGTGCATACTCAACTACTAAAGGATTTCCTGCCAAGTCTGGTAATGATTCTGGTTTAGCAGAACCTCCTAAAGAAATCACTAACTGAGCATCCAAATCTTCACAAGCTGAAGCAATAGTCTGAAAAACCCAAATCAGACGATTTTGCAATGTTCCCATCGAAGCGTAAATTAACGGTTTCCCCGTCAATTTTTCATAAGGGAAAGAAACAGTTGCTCGACTGGCTGAAGTATGATAGCTTCCCGTGAAATGGAACCAAGGAGGTAATTCTTCTCTGGGAAATTCAAACTCAGCAGGTGCATTACTTATTTGAGCAAGTGGAGAGTAACTATCTTTAAGACTAGAGTACAGGGGTAATTTCCACTCTCGACGATATTCATTGATCAAATCTTGAAGTGGTTTGACGACGTTATTCTGTAACGTGTAACCCATTTGGTTGCGTAAGCGTGCCCACGTAGCTGGACTATACTTCCAAGTTGTGAAAAAAGGAGGAACGCTAGGTTCTCGATTTAGCACCACAGCGCTGCA
Source organism: Nostoc sp. CALU 546 (assembly GCF_048836525.1). Lineage (NCBI taxonomy): Bacteria > Bacillati > Cyanobacteriota > Cyanophyceae > Nostocales > Nostocaceae > Nostoc > Nostoc sp. CALU 546. Next base: position 626 of record NZ_JAWJTF010000213.1, on the reverse strand, counting down.
CACAGTGATGAAAGGAATTTTCAGAAACTCGGCAATTGTCCCTCCCTCTACTGAACTTTGGTTTACTAGCAAAGCTTCTACACCTGCTGCTCTAATTGCTGCTGGAGCCTCTTGGAGTGTCACAGATGAAACACGTTTGAGCAGTTCAATAGTGTATTTAAACGCAGCCAATCCACGTAGTTGACCTAATTTTGTAAAGGATTCTGCTGTGGAGCCAGAGGGAAAATCTTTTTCGCCAATTGCTTGGAATTCTATTCCTGCTGCTAGTGCTTTGGGTTGAATATCGAGTGTTCCGAAGAGGGTGACGCGATGCCCACGCCGTTGAAGTTCCTGCCCCAAGGGAAGCATAGTGTTGAGGGGGCCGGTTGCTGCACCAGGACAGATGATGCCGAAATGAGTCATGATCAATGCCTCTATTTGATTTTCAAGAACTTATCCAAAGCTGTAACTAGGCTGGGAGGCCAACGGCGGATATTTTTTACCCAGTCGATATCCTTGTAGCGGCTATCAAGTCCATAAGCTGCTACCCAGTTACTTTCGGCTTCACCTTGTTCTCCATTCACCCAATATGCAGCTGTGAGGGCGGCACGCACATCAGCAAATTTGGAGTATTTACGGGCAATATT
>NZ_JAWJTF010000407.1:0-1502 GCF_048836525.1 Nostoc sp. CALU 546 | reverse complement strand
AAGAAAAGCAGCCGTCGCCGTCAAAAAGCATCTGACAGCGATAGTAGTGCATCAGTTCAGGGGGCTGTTGAAAATCAGTCAGAAGTTGTTGAAAGCAGCGAAGCTAAAGAAGCACCTGTAAAGAAGACTTCGGGCAAGAGTAAAAAAACAACAGCCAGCAGCACAGAAGCTAGAGGATAAATCAGAGCCAACTAGAGAACTAAACAGGTCAGCTTTTGTGCCAACAATTTACAAGGATGACGAAATCTAAGCTGGTTTATGAGTAAAACAACTACTTCTCACAGAAAAAAAGCAGCAGTCAATAAAAGAATAGTGCTGTGTAATGGAGAAAAGGGAGGCACAGGTAAAAGTATTGGTAATAATTTAAGCGATTTAAAAATAAATTAATTAACTATTATAGTAATTAATGCTGCTTTTACACAATTCAATTAAAATATTAATCCAATGCAAGTCGGTTTTCATATCTCGGTTTAATGGCAATCTTTCATAAAGTTTGATAACTTGCTCTTGATATACATCCAGTAAAATACTTAAAGAATTAAGAATAGATTGTTTTTCTAATAAGGGATAAGAGTATTTTAAAGCTGCAATCATTATTTGACTACCGCGTTGTTCAAAGTGAGCCGATACAGATGAAGAAGGTTTTTTTTGAAAATAATCGTCAAATTGAATAATTATTATCCGAAAATTGTCAAGCAGAGACTGAGCATAAAAAAGTTCTCCACGCATAGCTCGACGGTATACTTCTTCAGCGTGCGCTAGTCCTTTGCTAATAAGTCGATTTACTTCATCAATAGATAGTACAAACTCTAAACCTTGAGAGGCTTGAATAATTTGATATATTAATTTTTTAGAGTCAAAAATAATTAAAATAGGTTGTAAAAACCAAGGTGATGGCTGTAGGTCTTCTGGTTTGTAGTAAAGAACATCAATTTTATTGAATGGATGAAAATGAGAAACACAAATCCAAGGAATTGCTGTCCACTCGTTGTAAATCCATTCTCCCCAATATTTAGGAGCAGAAAAACGCTCTAACAAAAATTGCTCGTGTAATTCTGGTTGCACAACAACCCGAAAATCAATATCTGAAAATTCATCAGCCTTACCTGATGCCACTGAGCCTTGAACGAATAAAGCCTCAACGCCTTTCTTGGCTAAAAAATAATCAACGGTTTTTTCAAGTAAATTTTTACGTGCTGTATTCAACTCATTCGGCTTAAAGTTCATTATTAATTATTTATCTAATTACAATTTTTTTCTCATCCGAATAGATGGCATTTTTTGACCAGAACGTAGGGGATGATCTTCAAAACCTTCATTCATATAACCATTAACTTGATAAAACGGTTCAGCATTAAGCGAAGCGTTCAGATGTAATTCTAACAATCCTTGCTCACGCGCTAATCGCTCTAACTCTTGAAGTATTGCGGTTCCTACTCCAGAACGACCGAAACTTGGAGCCACGTACACAGCACGTAGCTCACTATTACTGACAACAATTG
>NZ_JAWJTF010000282.1:0-2616 GCF_048836525.1 Nostoc sp. CALU 546 | reverse complement strand
AAGGTTTAAGGATTTCAGCACATTCATCTACTACCTCCTGAAACACAGGTTCGCGGTTGTAGAGATTCAGTCCCATGTCTACATATTGCGATCCTTGTCCGGGGAACATGAAGACAACGGCTGGATTGCGGATTTCTGTATGCCGGGTATTTACTTGATTTGGATCTAAAGATTGCAGCGCTGCGATCGCATCTGTGATGTCGTGACAAACTATACTGCGTCGGTAGTTGAAGGCTTTGCGCCCTCGCTGTAAAGTATAAGCTGCATCAGCTAAGTTAATTTCGGAATTATACTGCAAATGTTGGTGTAAATTCGCTGTTGCAGCCTCTAAAGCTTGACTAGTTTTTGCCGAGAGCAACAATAGCTGCTGTGGGCGCGAAGATCCTGAACTTTGGATTTGTGGCGCTTCTTCTAGCACAATATGAGCATTAGTCCCACCGACACCAAAAGAACTTACACCGGCTCGTCGCGGAGTTTCACCTTCTGACCATTCGGCTAGTTTGGTATTTACATAGAAGGGGCTGTTGGCAAAGTCAATTTTGGGGTTGGGAGCCTCAAAATTTAAACTAGGTGGAATCTTTTTATAATGCAGGGCGAGAGCGGTTTTAATTAAACCTGCGACTCCAGCCGCCGCAACTAAATGTCCGACATTGCTTTTAAGAGAGCCGATCGCACAAAATTGTTTAGCATCTGTATGCACACGAAATGCTTGGGTCAGCGCTTCAATTTCAATGGGGTCGCCTAAAGGTGTAGCTGTACCGTGAGCTTCAATATAAGAGATGGTTTCTGGGTGGAAGTTGGCATAAGCTTGGGCCATTGCAACGGCTTCTGCTTGTCCGTCTACGCTGGGAGCGGTAAAGCTTACTTTATCAGCCCCATCATTATTAATACCAGAACCACGAATTACAGCATAGATGCGATCGCCATCATTAAGCGCATCTTCTAAACGCTTGAGGACAACTACTCCTGCGCCATTATTGAACATTGTGCCCTGAGCGCTGGCATCAAAGGGACGACAATGCCCATCTCCAGAGAGCATACTGCCTTCTTGAGTCATATAACCGCTGTTTTGAGGTGTAGTCATAGATACACCACCGGACAAAGCCAAATCGCACTGATAGCTGGTTAAGGCTTGGCAAGCCTGAATGACTGCTACCAAAGAAGTGGAACAGGCTGTATTGACGCTGACGGCTGGGCCTTTAAGGTTGAGTTTGTAAGCCGCACGGGTTGTCAAAAAGTCTTTTTCATTGGCTAGCATCGTCTGAAACTCGCCGATGCGATCGACAATTTCCATACGTCCAGAAATGTGGCTAGCAAAATAAGTATTTTGACCGCAACCAGCGTATAAACCAATCAAACCCTCGAAAGATTCTGATTCATAACCAGCATTTTCTAAAGCTTCATAAACCAACTCTAGAAAAACTCTGGCTTGTGGGTCCATAACCACAGCTTCCAGTGGATTAATGCCAAAGAAGGCAGCATCAAAAGTTTCTCCCCCAGAAATAATTCCTCTAGCTTTCACGTAGCTAGGATCTTTACAAAGGTTCGGATCAATACTAGGGTCTAGTTCGTCATCTTGAAAAAAAGTCGTTGATTCTAATCCCTCACACAGATTGCGCCAAAACTCATCAACATTTCCAGCCCCAGGAAATCTTCCTACCATGCCAATAATGGCAATACCATCATTAGTATCTTGGTTATCGGATGCTTGCATATTTACCATTGCTTAACACCTTGTTGATGATTACGACGACGAGTCCGAGCTGCTTGTTGGCGTTGGGCGCGATTTTGCAGCTTGTCAGAAGATGGTTGGCTATTCTGGTTGGAATGCAAATAGTTTGCTAAAGAGCCAATCGTTGAATACTGAAATAACTTCACAGCAGATAGCTCAATACCAAGTTCCTGTTTTATTCGCGCAGCAACTTGGAGAATTGAGATTGAAGTTGCTCCCAAATCAAAGAAATTATCATCAATCCCAACGCGATCGATTTTGAGCAGTTCGGATAAAATACCTGCAAGCAGACGCTCTAAATCGGTTTGGGGAGAAATGTAAGCTTGTTCCAGTTGTGGACGTTCTCTACTTGGTGCTGGCAATTTATGTCTATCGACTTTACCATTGGCAGTCAAAGGCAGCGACTCTAACATCACAAATGCTGATGGCACCATGTAATTAGGTAGTCGCTGTTGTAAGAAACCACGTAATTTATTGTGCGTATATCCACTGTTATAGTGAGGAACAATATAAGCTGTCAACTGTTTTTCAGCTGCTTCATCCTGACGAGCTAAAACGACAATTTCCCGAACATCAGGATGTTGTGCAATTTCCCGCTCAATTTCACCTAGTTCAATTCTGAAACCGCGAATTTTTACCTGATTGTCAATACGACCTAAGAATTCTACTTTGCCATCTGGAAGATAACGAGCTAAATCTCCAGTCTTGTAAAGGCGCGTTTCTAAATTGCTATCAAATGAGTGAAAAATAAATTTTTCGGCAGTCAAATCGGGACGGTTTAAATAGCCTCTAGCTAATCCGTCACCACCAATGTACAATTCGCCAGCTTCTCCTATTGATACTGGTTGGAGGTTTTGATCTAATATATAAACTTGGGTATTAGC
>NZ_JAWJTF010000059.1:52706-58355 GCF_048836525.1 Nostoc sp. CALU 546 | reverse complement strand
AGATTCCAGAGTTTGATTGTCTGGTCATCACTGCCAGAAGCCAATGTCTTGCCGTCGGGGCTAAAACTCACGCTCCTGACAAGATTACTATGCCCCTCCAAGAAGTTGCGTTCTCTTCCTTGAACCAGAACTTTCTGCAAGGCATTAATTACCTCTGGGTTAGTTTTGTGTTGGCTTTGCAGGATTTTTCCCGCCTTGATTGCTGAGATAAAAGCCTCCAGTTCTTTATTTTCATTAAATAGAGACAAGGAATATCGACCAAGAGATTCGGCTTGATTCAGTTCCGATTGGTTTTTCTGATTCCATGCTGTCAAACCCAATCCACCGCTAATTACCACCGCCACCAAGGAACCCGCAGCAATGCCCCAGGCGGTTCTGATTTCGCGTTTCCTGCGGGCTGCTTCAACTTGTTTGATGCGATTTCCTTCTTGAATACTCTCCTTAATAAATTCTTTTTCATCAATTAAGTCTTCTGGGCGTTCCTTGAGCTTTTCTTCCGCTTCCGCCAAAGCTGCACCCCGCAACAATGAACCCGAATCTCGCTTTGTTGCTTCCCATTGTCCCTTTGCTGAACGCAGTCGCTCTTGCCAAGCTCTAAAAACGCGGCTTGTATTCATCCATTCTTGCAGTACTCCCCAATTGCGAATCAGAGCTTCATGAACTACCTCCACCGTTTCTTGACTGGTAGCATTGCGACTTGTCACCACCAACCGAGCATCAGCTAATTTTTTTACCAAAGACCAGCTTTGCTCCCCCAATTCCGCTTTCATCGCTATGCGTCTGGTATCTTCTGCTCCCTCACCCGGACGCACCAATTGAATAAAAATTCGCCGGACTTTTTCTTTCTCTTCATTTGTCAAGCTGCAATATTTCTCATCTGCATGGCGAGCTAACGCACCTTCTACTTGACCAATTTCTTCATAGATTTTGTGAGTTAATTCTTTACCTATTCGCTTATTCCACAACTCTGTTAAAGCAAACTCTAGCAAAGGTAAATTTCCCGGCTGGTTTTCCACATCATTCAAAATGCGTTCTACCAGTCCGTCTGCAAATGTCACCCCGAATTTTTGGGCAGGTTTTTCAATGACTTGTGTTAGTTCTTCCCGATTCATCGGCCCCAGTTTCACATCAGCATTTTGCAAAATATCAGCAAAGGGACGATAGGAAAGAGCATTTCCCAAAAAATCTGCCCGCATCGTTGTCACCAACACCGTAGCCGATGAAGTCAGGGAAGTAGGAGTTACTAGACTAGCTAATAAGCAGTCGAGAAACTTATGGCGAATTTCTTGATTGTTACAGAGTGTGTAAATTTCTTCAAATTGGTCAGCAATCAGTAGCACCCGATCGCTAGGATGATTTTGCTGAATTTTAGCAAAAACATCTAAGAGAATAACAGAACCATCTTGCAAGTAACCAGCCATCTTTCTGGCTTGGGCAATTTGGTCTGTTTGATCTAAGTTGGGTGTATAGAGAGGAACAAGAGCTAAAGCTAGAGCATGGAAAGGGTCAGAACCAGGACGAAAGTGAGTAAACTGCCAATGACCTGCTGTTTGTAACTTAGGGACTAATCCCGCTAATACCACCGAAGATTTACCGCTTCCTGATGCACCAAGCACCGGAATAAAATTATTGGTTTTAGTTGCACTATAAAGTTCTTCGATAAATATTTCCCGCCCAAAGAAAACATCCGCATCATTTGGGCCGAAATGAAACAACCCGCGATAAGGACAAGGGAGATATTCATCAGCAGCGTCGGTAGAATCAGACGGGACTAATCTTGCTTCTTCTCGATAGTAGTAGTTGATTATCTGTACAGGAGCGAAAGTCAAATCACGCCCAACACTATTATCCTTTAAGAGATTTTCTTGTTCTTGAGATGAGTGATTTGGGACTGACTCGCTCATGATCTTGGTATCCTTAACCTTGATTTTGCACAGTCGGTGCAAAGTTCACATTTCCACCAACGGTATTTCCACTCATGGTGTTGGTTTGAGTTTGATTGATTATTTCCTGTCCCCCAGGTTGTTCTTTCACTTTTTCGAGTAAATCCTGAGCCACTTTAATAATTTCCTGGTCTTGATCAGCACCAGCTTTGGTAATTTTATCTTTTAACAAACCTTCCGCTTGCTTGATTTCTTCTGGTTTGGCATCTACCATCGCTTGTCCCAGAACATCGCCCTCAAACTTCTTCTTAATCAAGGTTTTCAACCCATGATAGGCATCTTTAACTGCTGTTCCTGCGGTATCCTTAGTAGCTGCGATCGCACCAGCACCTAAAGCAGCAATAATCATAGAAATAGGTTCCATAGTTAATCCCCAATTATTTGTATCTAACAGCTAAAATAGCAGGATTTACGCAACTGGCACGTATATCTTCACGTTATCGAAGTCAAGGGTCAAGATTTCGATTTTTTGACTCTTGATAACCTCTACAAAAAAAATATGACACTTAGGCAAGTCCTAAATATAGGAATCCCTCTTTCCTCTTTCATCGCCATCCCAAAAGGCGCAATCCAGGGACAATTAGGTAGTAACTCACACCTAACCAAAAGCTAATAAAGAAGCCTACAGAACCAAAAAAAATCAGAGGTAACTGTAATTCCGACCAGGCTGGTTGACTAGTAAATTGGAAGATTGAAGGCGCTAACCTCAAAATAATCAAAACTGCATAAGCGATCGCACTACCAAAGGCCGAGAACACAGCGTAAACTATATGGTGGCTGCGAAGTCCTAAGCTCAAGGTGAGTAGGCAAACTGCTACTAAAATCACTGCCACTAAGCCCTCGCCACTGTCTTTTGGTGTAATTAATTGCAAAATCAACCAGCCAAAGCCATAGCTAATCATGCCCATCAGCGAAGCCACTAAAAACCGCCGCTGTTGACCAAAACACCCGGATACTGTCAATCCCCATGCGGTTCCCCAACCTGCGGCGACGAATACCAAAATATCTGCCCCGAAGACAGGTTGAGTATTTGGCACTAATTCGTTTAGCTGACTCCCAAGAAATTCCACAATCAAAGGCCCCAAGCTGGTGCGATATGCCAAAATAAAACCAGCGATCGCACCAAAACAAGCGCCAACATAAGCCAGGATCATCGCCCAAATCGTCGCCAAACAAGCTTGTAAAATTTTGATGATTGTCTGAGTGATGAAAACAAAGGTTTTGTTGACAGCTTGGCCAAAGTTAGCTAACGCTTGTTTAATAGCTTGTGTTAGCTGTGTCAATTTCTGGGAGACTTGCATTGAGGCTTGCTTAACGTTGTCTCGCAGTCGAGCAAATAATCCTGGTGGCGGTAATGGTTGAGAAATCTTCGCCAAACGTTTTTGAATTATAGCTGCATTTGCTGGACGCGATCGCACATCCTCATGCACCATTTCATCCAACAAATCGGCTAGTTGCGGGTTGACATTTACAGCAGTTCGCCAGCGCAATTTCCCCGTTTGCTGATCTTCCAACTCTAGCGGGTATTTGCCTGTTAATAGTTCAATTACCGTTCGACCAAGGGCATAAAAATCGGCTCCTGTCCCGACAACACCTCCACTCACTTGTTCTGGTGGACTGTAGCCAGAAGAAAATAATCGCGTGGAACTAGACTGAGAACGCAGCTTAGAGGCGCTAAATTGTTTTGCCCCGCCAAAATCAATTAATACCAGGCGATCGCCCTCTGTTTGCCCTTGAGGCGGGGTTACAGATGGCGAAGAAGTACCCAGCATTAAATTAGAAGGTTTAATATCTCGGTGAAGAATCTGACGTTTGTGTAATTCCTGTAAAATTTGTAGAGCTTGGGCAAACCAGTTTAAAACCAAATCCTCTGGACACCCTTGGGGAAACTTTCTTAATATCTCCTCTAAAGTGCGCCCATTGATTTTTTCCATTACCAAACAAGGTAGTTGGTGCGATTTGGGATTAAACAGATTTACATGAAAATATCCATCGGCATCGACTGTAGGGACACCAGGATGCTGCAAGCTAGATAAAACTGCCGCCTCTTGGGTAAATAATTCCAGCGCCTTTGGCGAATCTTCCACCAACACTTTTAACACTTTCTCAGTTTGAGTTTTTTCATCCCAAACCGTGTAGATTTGAGCAAATCCTCCCGATCCCAAAGGCTGAAGTGGAACATAACGGTCTAGCAACTCTAGCGGTGCGCCACAGCTGTTACAAAATTTGTTTCCCCAAGGCTGAGGATAAGGACGTTGACAATCAGGATTTATGCAGTGAACCGCACTCTGAGTGATGTGGGACACAACCGCTACAATACAAAGGCTGACTTGATTTTAGCGTTTCTTGAGGTTTCCTGATTTTAAAATCGGCAAAAGGAAAACCCTCATAGATTGTATGAGGGCAATTCATTTATATTTACAGCGGATTTCAAGGAAGGTGAAGTACACAAGGATTCATCTCAAAGCAAGGTATAAAGCCTGTTTTACTCCTGAATTCTGACTCCTGAATTCTGAATTCTAAATTCTGACTCCTGAATTCTGCTGTATATCAGTTCTTAGTTACGAAAACTTCTCTTACTCTGTCTGTGTTTGGCAACTTCTTTGCGCTTGCGTTTTTCTAAGGGTGTTTCAAAATGACGATGCTTTCTCATGTCTGGAAAAATTCCAGCCTTGGAAACTTCTCGCTTAAATCGTCGTAAGGCTGATTCAATATGTTCATTGTCACCGACAATTACTTGGGTCATTACATCTCCTACTAAGTTGACTTTATCAATGGCTAGGCAAGCATTCAGGGGTGGTGAGTGCTGAGTGATCCCATAGATAAATCTAGAGGATTGAAATAAGGACGAGTAATCGTTCTTGGACACTCAGCACTGCTTTGGTAAGATTACAAAAAAAAGACAGACTCCTTGTCTGACCTTAAGACTTTAGGCAAATTTTTTTGTTTCCAAGGTCTAGTAGCGGTTGCGTCCACCGCCGCCACCACCGTATCCTCCCCGGTTTCCACCAAAGGAACCTCTATCACCTCTGTCTTCCTTGGGTTTAGCCTTATTCACTTTCAGGTCACGACCCATCCATTCAGCACCGTCGAGAGCTTCAATAGCAGCTGTTTCTTCAGCTTCAGTTCCCATTTCCACAAAAGCAAAGCCTCGCGGACGACCTGTTTCACGGTCAGTAGGTACTTGAACTCGTTTTACAGTACCATATTCTGCAAAAATACCACTTAAATCTTCTTGTGTAACGTCATAAGAGAGGTTACCTACATAAATTGACATCGATTCTCTCCAAAATCATCACTGTGTAGAGATTTTAATTTCTCTGAGAAGTCTGTAAATACTAAAAGGAAAAAGCCTTTCAATACTAAAACCAAAGACATCACTGAATTAACTCTCCTAATCATAGGATGACATAGGAGACAACTCTCTGCATCCAGTAGATAGTTAACAGATAGTTAACCAGTGATGCGATCGCACCTAAGCGATCACCCGCCCCCACCTACTCTAAATACTGCCCACCGCAAAAAAGGGTTGGAAATAGAAGAAGATAAATTTTGTAGGGTGATATAAAAATCAGACATACGGGGGCGCATCTTCAGAATATCCGCATTGAACGTTTGACTGCATTAACCATGAAGCATTACTCCAAAATTTTAATACGAAAGCTAAAGTCAGGCAACAAATTTGCAGGGGGCAGGAGGCAGGAGG
>NZ_JAWJTF010000059.1:49572-52694 GCF_048836525.1 Nostoc sp. CALU 546 | reverse complement strand
AGACTTGTGTGTACACTGTAGCCTTTTGGGAAAAGGGGAGACAAAGTTTAATAAGTAACCCCAGTTGCTAGGTCAAGTTGCTTTTCATCACCTTTCCAAGCGGTTTCCAATTCAGTTTTGACAAGTTTAGCAGCCTGATCTTTGCCGAGTGCCTGCAAACTTGCCTGCAAGCCAAATAGAGAACGCCCGTTATGAGGATACTTTTTGAGATCAGCACGAAAGACTTCTTCAGCCTCTCTATAGTTACCCTTAGCCAAAAGCACAGCGCCCAAAGACTCTCGCGTGGGGAAGTACCAGTCTGGTGGTTCCACATAATCGAGAGCATCTTCTGCGACTACTGCTTGTTCTAGCAATTGAATGGCAGATTCATAATCATGCTTTTCTCTGGCAATTTTGGCGTCTAAAACTTTTGAGGCAATGTCTAAAATGCGACTGGCAGGACTAAATCCAATGGTTGCTTCGGCGGGAATTACCTGTTTAGCGGCCAGTAATGCACTGCTTTCATTTGCTGCATCTTCAAATTTGCCTGTGGCTGCCGTTGCCATACCACGAGCAAAATGCCAAAGTGCTGTTGTAGTAGGTAGTTTAGCATCGGGAGCAGGAGTTTTTAAGATGGCATCCCAGTCATGAAAGCGTGTCTGAATCAGCATTTTGCTGCCCAGGAATCCCTCAAGCATTGGTATATGTGGGCCAATCGCAGTAATGTTGGTGACTAATTTCTCTGCGGATTTCAGAGCATCTTCATACTTTCCTGCCATGCTGCTGGCTACCATGAGAAAATGTACGTTGTGGTTGTAGTACATCATGGGGTAAGTGCCCTGGACTTGATATTTGTTGATGTAAATATCATCTTGAGCGATCGCCTGTTGGTTTACCTGCATTGCCCCTTCATAATCTCCCACACGAAAATAAATATGGGAAGGCATGTGTACCAAGTGTCCCGCCGCTGGCGCTAAAGTTCCTAGTCGTTTGGCACTCATAAGGGCCCGTTCTGGGGAAGGCGAGGCTTCTACGGCATGGATATAGTAATGATTAGCTCCCGTATGATTCGGGTTTCGTTGGAGAACTGATTCTAAAACAGCTACAATTTCTTCTGTATCTGGCTGTGGCTTGCCATCTTTAGTCCAGTGTTGCCAAGGATGCAAATCCATTAAGCTTTCAGCGTAAAGCGTTGCCGCATCCAAATCATCAGGATAGCGCTTGACTAGGGTTGCCATTGCTTTTGCGTAATCTACCGCTAGTTGATACAAGTCTGCATCGGGATTTTGGGAGTAACGTTTTGCTAAGGCGGTAATGTAGTCTTGTTCTTGGGTAGATGCTTGGGTAGAAAGTGCCAAGGCTTGCTGTACTGCTTGGTAAGCAGCTAATTCTCGCTTGGGGTCTATTGCTGAGTTAATATTAGGCCCCAGAGCTAAAGCAATACCCCAATATGCGATCGCCAAATGCGGATCGAGTTTGGCAGCGTGTTGAAAAGAACGCATTGCCTCGTCATGATTGAAAGCGTAAATTAAATTTAATCCCTGATCGAAAAACTCTTGTGCTTGGGGATTAGGAGTAGAAACTGGATGGTGGATTGTGCCAAGTCCAGATATTAAGGTGTAGGGCTGTTTTACTTCAGCGATCGCCGCACTAGGAGCGACTAAAGAGAGTATAAGTACCCAAACTATAAATAAGTACTTCATTGTCTATATTCTTTTTCTTCAAGCTCTTTTTTTCTTAATATTCAAATGCCACAGTTTCTCTAAAGAGGCAACTTGTTGGCGAAGAACAGCAGCACGCTGTTTCTTATAAATATTAAACCCTGCAAACACAATCATTGGAATCAAGATTGAACATCCGATGAAAATGTTAACAGATGCATCAGTTTGCATCCTAGAGTCTACATATTGGGAGTTGGTAGTTGGTTGAGTAGTAGAATGCGATCGCATAAATACTTTCATAAATATTAATCAGTAAGAAGCTAGAGATAAACGTGGATACTTGTTACTGCTGCTTTTAAACCCAAGCAGTATTGAGTGGTGTAGATAATTTGTCTTTGAAGATGCGATGAATCGCCGTCTCTACAAGTGTTTTGTTGCTCATTCTGAACTGTATTGCGCTATAGACCACCAAATTTCTGATGCTTGGAAGCCTCAGCACCCTGTAGGCACTTCAAAGCCACTGATTAGACTTTTCTGTGTTTTCTTGCACCAGCTAAACTACTCTTCAGTTAAAGCTTGAAAAATTATGCTTCTTTCCGCGCAATATTTGTGACAAAAGCAGAGAAAAGGAGGAAGTGAAGCGATCGCTTAGTCGAGCCGCAGGAGAATAACTTTCCCCTGCCCCCTGTCTACATAGCGATGGAATATTTAGTTATTTGGAAGTCCCTTATTCCTGCCTTCTGGCTCCTTCAACATCATCGCTATCTACCTAAAGTTGTAAATTATTTTGTCTCAAGGTAGAACAATAGAATTTACTTTAACTCTCCAAGATGAATTTAACTGTTAAATAACTATGTACAAAGAACACAACTATTCTTCATAAAAGCATCGTCAGATAGAAGAATTAAAAGTTGTCTAAAAGTAATCTATAAACATTGCAGCGCTTTTCGAGCAAGCAATAAAAATCAACACTTAAAATACTTTAGGAACAACGAATATGAGTATCGAAGATAGAGCAAAAGCTTTTGCTAAAAACGTCGAAGGTAAAGTACAAGAGGTCATTGGCGAAGTAACTGGCGATCCTAAAGATAAAGCTGAAGGTAAAGCTAAACAAGCTGAAGCCCAAGTCCGTCACACGGCTGAGAATATCAAAGATGAAGTTAAAAAGACTTTAGAATAAAATATCACAATATTTATTGTAGGATGGGCGTCTCGCCCGTCCTTATGAACTGGGCGGGTTTTCCTGCCCAGTTCATTTGTTGGAGTTCCCTAACCAAAATCACGATTTTTGTTACCAAAAGCAGGGTAGATGTTTAAGAGGTTGTTTGAAAAGTCCTCTTGTCGGTATCAAAAGTTTTAGATCCCCCTAAATCCCCCGATAAATTGGGGGACTTTAAGAAGTTTTCCCCCCTTTTTAAGCTACGGTGTACACACGAGTCAAAAAAAGATCAATTTCGCATTGTTCGCTGGTTTATCTCGTTC